>JBBQML010000177.1:0-7850 GCA_038328885.1 Verrucomicrobiota bacterium
GCCCGTGTTGTCGGCGGACTTGTTTGCGATGACAGCCATAGGTGAAAAGCGTTCGGGGAACGGTGGCGATGGGCGAAGACCCGTTCAAGCCTCAAAAGGCCCGCGGGATGGGAGATCCGGCGGCCCGGCGGCTCAAGCGGCCAGTGCAGCAGCGGCCGACCGCAAGGGCGCTCCAACCGGCAGATCCTCGGGGACGTCGACGAATTCGGCGATGGCCGACCAGAGCCGGGAGAAATCCTTGTTCACATCCCCTCTCAGGCAGTCCGTGACGTCCGCCGCCAGGGCAGGGTATCGGTCGATCACCTGCTTGAAGGAAAACTGCGGGGCGTAGAACGCGTAGACCAGCTTCCGCATGTTTTCGATGCCCTGGCGCAGGTGTTGGGCATAGGGCTCGAACTGGCCGGCCGTGCAGTCCTTCGCCACGAGCGCCTCATGCACCGCGTCCCCGGCCGCCACCCCGCTCTTGAGGGCCAGCATCAGGCCCGACGAGAAGACTGGATCGAGAAAGCAGAAGGCATCACCCACCAGGAGGAGGCCGTCCGAGCCACAGTGCCGGGAGTGGAAGGAGTATTCGCTGGTCAGGTAGTGTTCCGTCACCGGCCGGCCCGGTTTCAGGTGCTCCTCGATCCATTTGTTCTCGAGGATCTCGCGCTCGAAGATCGCCCGGGGATCCTTGAAGCCGCCCCGCGTCAGGTATTTCCCCTCGGCCACCACCCCCACGCTGATCCGGTTCGCATGTTGCGGGATGTACCAGAACCAGCCTTTATCGGGAACGAAGGCCACGGTGGTGGCCCCGGCGTCGATGCCATCATCGCGTTTGGCACCTTCGTAGTAGGTCCAGACTGCCACCTTGTTGAGCTTGGGATCCTTCATCCGCCATCCGTTGCGCACCGCTCCGAACGATTCCTTGCCGGTGCAATCGAGTGTCATCGGCGCGTGAAGTTCGGACTCCACCCCCTCGTGGTCACGGACGCGGACTCCCGTCACGCGATCGCCTGTGCGGAGGAAGGCGAGGACCTCGACCTGCTCCCGCACCTCCGCGCCGCGCGACCGCGCGTGGTCGAGGAGCAGTTGGTCGAACTCCGAGCGCAGCACCTGCCAGGTCTGGGCGACCTCGGTTCCGTACCGCGTGAAGAAATAGAACGGCTGACTTGCCCGGCCGTTGGGCTGCACGAACTGGACGCTGAACTTGCGCACGAACTGGGACTGCTCGAGTCGCTCGATCAGTCCGAGCCGACGCAGCGGGAGGTTCGTGAAGGGGATCATGGATTCCCCGATGTGGTAACGGGGAAATTTTTCCCGCTCCAGGATCAGGACCCGGTGCCCGTGCTCCGCAAGGATCGTCGCCGCAGAACTGCCCGCCGGTCCCGCGCCGATGATCAAGGCGTCCCAGGCGCCGCTCCCGTTGAGTTTCGCGTTCATAAGGGTCCTGGGCGTCAGCCGGTGGTGTTCCGGGTGTGCGGAGGGAGGATCTCGACCACTTCCGAGATCGGCCGTCCCGCGGGGTCGCAAAGCGTGTTGTGGCGCCCGTAGAGGAGGTGGTAGCCGGAGAGCTCGAAAGCCCGGTTTATCAGGTCATCGGATTCGACCCTGAGGAACACGTCAGGCTTCCCGGTGTGGGGGACGTCGTGTGCTTTGAGGATGTGCCCGAAGGGCAGTTGCTCCTGGAGCACCATCCGACGCACCACCGTGGGCAGCAGGTCGAGGGCCACCCGGTTCGCCCCGAATTCCACCGCCCGATCATCGCGGTCGAGCCGCAGGATGACCTCGCGACTGTAGGCGCCCGCCAGCCGTTCGCGCCCCAGCACCTCGATGTGGATCTCGTCCCCGTAGTGCTCCTCCAGGGTCGGGGTCATGTCCCGATCGTGGACGAGCAGGGAGCGCCAGGGTTCCGGGATGTCCTCGGGGTTGATGATCTCGAAATGCGGCAAGGGCACTCTGGCACGGGCATAGAACCCGACGAGGGGCTGGATTGCTGCCAGGACGCTGGCCGATGGGGCAGGGGGCACCAGGCCCCTCGGTAGGGCGTTCATGGGCTGCGGTTTCCCGGTAGTGACTGACGGATCGAATCCGGCTGCAGCCCGATACGTTCGACTGGTATCGCCTGGAATCCAACGCGCCAGGCCGGGGAGTCCGGCCGCAGGGCGAAATCCGCGGGCCTGGCCCGCGGTCCGGGGGTGCCCACGAACCGGGGGTCCTGATCGGTCAGGTTGTTCTCCACGCGCAGCATGTCGGGCCTGGCGTTCCAGCCCACCTTGAGCCACTTGCCCACGCAGACGTTGCGGGCGACGAGGTTGCCCTCCGGCGGCACGCCTTGGAAGGCGGCCCCCGTGATCGGCGTTCCGCCGGGCGGCCCGTAGTACGCATCGAGCGAGCGCATCTCGGGATAGCGCTCCCGGTAAAGCGCGGCCGGGACGTCCGCCAACCGCCGGCGCATGGTGTCATCGACCATGCTCCGCCAGACGGGGGAGCGGTCGAGTCCGCGGCCGTCGAGTTCGACGGCGTGGTCGCACTCCACGAAAATGTTGTTCGTCACGGGGTGATCCCGGCCGCCCCCCAGGAAAGCGGCCCGCTGGACCTGGTAGAAGATGTTGCCCGCGATCTCCGTGCCGCTGACGCAGTCATCCATGTAGGCGCCCATCGAGCCCATGCCCACCCCGCCGATGTGGTGGATGAAATTGTGCCGGATACGGTTGCCCCGGAAGGTGTAGTCGCGCCCGGTATACACCGCCCCCACGTCTCCCGTCTCCAGGGCCACATGATGGATCTCGTTGAGTTCGATCTGATGGTCGTTGCCCCAGTAGAGGATCGCGCAGTGAGGGTGGTCGTGGATCAGGTTCTGCGTGGCCCTCAACCCGACCCCCTGGAGGTGGATCGCCGGCACGTAACATTTCGACCAGCGCCCCTGACGCTGGAAATGGCAGTTCTCGGCGAAGTGCTCCCCCGACCGCAGCGTCTGGCGGTCCCCGCCGGTCAACCCGACGCCGCCATCGCCCGTGTCCATGACGTCACAACCTTGCACTCCATGGTCGGTGCCGCCCTCGACGAGGACCCCATGGTTTCCGAGGTTGCGGATCACGCAACCCCGGACGCGGTTGCCCGTCCCGTTCCGTATCTCGATTCCGCTGCCGCGGGAGGCTTCGAGGATCAACCCCTCGAAGGTCACGTGGGAGACCGCCGATAGCCGGATCAACGGTTGGTCCAGCAGGCTCAGCAGGGTCTCCCCCGAACCTGCGGGTTGCTCCGCCGGTGGCCAGAAGTAGAGCACACCCGCGGCCGGGTCCAGGAACCACTCCCCGGGCTGGTCGAGTTCTTCCAGCAGGTTGAGGAAATAGAACCGCTGCCCCATCCGGAAGCCGTAGAGTCCGTGGGGTGACGCGGTGCGGATGAGTCTGGCTTCGCGGTCCAACTCGACCACGCGCTCGTAAGAATTGGCCCAATCCCAGGCCCAGTAGCCATGCACCCAGACATTTGTCAGGTCCTGCCAGCGGCGCGGGCGGTCTCCCGCGTAGTTGAACCCTCCGGCGAGGTCGCCGATCTTGCCGCCGTGGTCGTCTCCCTTGCCGGTGACCTCGGGGAACCCGGCGATCTTCTCGAACCCCCCCTCGTTCGGCCAACGGGCCAGGGTCATCGGCCGACCCCCGAAGAACAGCTCGCAGTGCGCGGGGGCCGTCGCCCGCCCGAACCCGCGGGACTTCATTTCGCCGAATTGGGTGATCCCCAGCGCCCGCAAGTCCACTTGCTGCACCTGCCCACGGGCCGCCTCGTCCAGTCGGGCGAGGACGGCCGGGTCGGTGACGGTTTGGAAGCCCCTCAGCGGCCGTCCGCCCAGCAGGCGAACCTGCTCGCCCGGGGCCGCCCGCCAGACCACGGGTGCGTTCGAAGCGCCCGAGTCGGCGGGACCCGCCAACTCCAGCGCGTTCGTCCTCAGGTAATCGCCAGCGCGCAGCCAGACGGTGATTCCACCGGGGCGGACGCGCTCGGCCGGGGGCAGCCGTCGGATCGCGTCGCGCGCGGTCTCGAGCGTGGCGAAGGGTTGCTCGCGCGTTCCCGGCCCGGCATCCGAACCGCCCGGGGCGACGAAGAAGTCCCCCGAGGCCGAGGCCCCGAGCAGCGCGCAGACCAGTCCGGCCCGCCACCACCCGGCTCGCCAACGGATGGCCGACCTTGGTTCGCTGCTTCTCGGTCTACGCATAGCGGTTTCCCTGGTGCTCGGGTTTGAAGAACTCGTGCAGCAGGCGATCTACCTGGAGCAGTCCCTCGCGCGAAATGGCGATCCGGTCGCCGCCGCCGTCCAGGAGAAAGCCGCCTTCCTGCAGGGTCCGCAACGGACCGGAGAACGTGACCCGCGGGTCCTCGCCGAACTTCGCGCGAAAGTACTCCGCGCTCACGCTTCCCAGCTTCAACTGCAGGATGAACTCGCGAATATACCGTTCGTCCGGTTGCGGCGTCAGCGCGCGGTACACCGGGAAACGCCCCCCGTTCACCGCCTCCACATAGGGCGCGAAATCGTGCAGGTTCTGGTAATGGGTTCCGTTGATGTGGCCGAAGCTCGCCACCCCCACGGAGAGAAGGTCCGCCCCGCCCCAGAGGGCGTCCCGGTAGACGAAACGGGTCCGGGCCTTGTCCTTCACCGCGGTGTAGGCGCTGCCCACGGTGTAGCCCGCACGTTCCAGTTCCTGAAAGGCGTGATCCACCCAGCGCCGCTTCGTGTCCCAGTCGGCCACCGGAGCGACCAGTTTGCCGTCCTCCTTCATCTGGCGGTAGATGCCCGTGTTGTAGGGGACTTCCATCTGGTAGACCGTCACCGAGTCGGGCGACAGCTCGAGCGTCTTCGCCACGGCCATCCGCCACTTCTCATCGGTTTCCTCCACCATGCCGGCGATGAGGTCGATGTTGATCTGCGGAAAGCCCACCTCCCGCGCGTAGGCGTAGGCGCGGACGATCTCCTTCGACCGGTGGGCGCGTCCGTTGACCTCGAGGATGTGGTCGTCGAAATGCTCGATCCCCAGGCTGAGGCGCGTGACGCCCAGCTCCCGCAGGGTCGCCAGCTTGTGATCGGTGAGCGTTCCGGGCTCGCACTCGAACGCCACCTCCTCCACCCCGTCCCAGGGCAGGAGCTGCTTCAGGCCGTCGAACAGCCGCCGCAGTTGACTTTCCGAAAGGTAACTTGGGGTCCCGCCACCGAAGTAGACGAACCGGGGAGAGCGCCCGCCGACGAACGGCTTCGCCGCGTAGAGCGCGAACTCGCGCAGGACGGCGTCCAGGTAGCCGTTGATCTCCTCGGAGTCCTTGTCGGTGTAGACCTTGAAATAGCAGAAATGGCACCGCTTGCGGCAGAAAGGGATGTGGACGTAGACCCCGAGCGGGTTGCCTGCCAATGGGGGGCGCTCCAGCGCCGCCTCGTAATCCGGCACGGACTCCGGCCGCCAGAAGGCGAACGGGGGATAGTTCGAGACGAAATAGTTGCCGGCGGTGGTCTCCCGCTGGATCGGCGGAGCCCCGGCAGGGGGAATCGCGGCCGGCATTGCCTGCGCGTGGCTGGTGTTTTCCATGTCGGTTGCGGCCAGGGAACCCGCGCCCCCAAACCGTGCGTCAATCTGCGACGCCCCGACCATCCCGCAAACGAAATATTACCTGTGCGTAACAACCCGGTCGGCGCACGCGCACTGGCGTGGCTCAGGCCTGTTTCACCGCAACCCGTCCTTCAACGCGTTCCGTGCCTCATCACTTCCGCCCAAAGCAGTAGACCACGCCGTCGTCCGCGCCAATGACCAGGTGGTCCTCGACTACCGCCGGCGATCCTTGCACCGGCTGGCCGATCTCGTAGCTCCAGCGCTCGGTGCCATCGGCGAGCCCGACCAGGTAGACGCGCCCGTCGTCCGAGCCAACCGCCACCCGGTCGCCCGCGACCACGGGCGAACTCTCCACCTTGCCGCGGGTGGCGAAGGCCCACACCTGCTTCCCGGTGGCCCGGTCCACGCAGTGCAGCCGCTTGTCCCGTCCGCCGAACAGCACACGGTCGGCCGTCACCGCCGGGGAGCCGCCATAGGGGAAGTTGCGGTCCCGGTAGCGCCAGAGGACCTCGCCGCGCCGGAGATCGACGGCCAGGAATTCGTTCTCGTAGTGCCCCACGTAGGCCACGCCATCGACCACCGCGGCGGAGCCGACGATGTACGCGCCGGCCTCGATCTCCTTCACCTGGGTGCCATCCGCGAGCTTGAGGACATGGACGATCGCGTCACATCCGCCGAAAGCGGTCAGGCCGTCCGCCACCGCTGGCGCGCCGTTCACGTAGTTGCTGGTCTCGTAGACCCAGTTCGAGATCCCGGTGGCGGCCTCGACGCAATGGAGTCGGTTGTCGTAGCCTCCGATCACCAGCCAGGTGGCGTCGCCGCGGGGAGACTTGAACCAGCCCGCGCTGCTCTTGACCTCCCCCTCCAGCCCATACCGCCAGACTTCGCGGCCGGTCGCCGCGTCCAAGGCGAACAGGTTGGTGCCGGCCGATCCCACGTAGACCCGTCCGCCCAGCACGAGCGGCGAGGACAGGACCGGGCCGTCGGTCTTGAACTCCCAGACCTTCCGGCCGTCGGCGAGCCGGAGGGCGTACACCTTCTCATCGTCGGACCCGATGAAGACCGTGCCGTCGACGATCGCGGCGGTGGACTTCACCGGTCCGCCGGTCTTGAAAGACCACTTGAGCGTGAGGGCGTCCGGGAGCTTGGCCGCCGAGACCGCGCTGAGCGAGGGCGTCCCCCGGAACGAGGGCCAGGCGTTGGCTGGGGCACGTTCCGGCGTGGCGGCGGGGCTGGGCGTCGTGGCCACCCACAGGAGCAGCAGGGGTGGGAGCAGGCGGAAGCAGGACTTCATGGTGGAGGCCGGGGATGCGTGGTTCGCGGAGGACTATTCCCCTGCCCGCGACGATGGCAACCGCGGGGTTGGCCGCGGGGTTGGGGAATTTCACTGTCTTGGGAATTCCACTTGAGATCTTGGAGGACTTGCCGATATTGGAGTCCGTCGGGTTTGAAGCTCTTTCACAGTTTGTTCGATTTGCCCTACCCATGCTCGTGATTAGCAACAATCTCCTTGAACCGTAAGCTCAGCATTCAGGGACTCAGCCGCTGATGGTGGCCGACATGCCTTTACTGGAAGTCGTAAGCCGCCGGGCGTGTCCCGCCTTGAACCCCACCGTTCAAAGGAACTGTAACGCACACGGCATTCACGGTGGGGCTCTCCTTGCCCGTCCGGCCCCCTGGCCGGGCGGGCTTTTCGTGTTTTTCGTGTTTTTCGTGTTTTTCGTGTCCGGGATCGCGGTTTCGCTTCCCCTGAGGGATTCCGCGCATTTTCTTCGGCCGCCGCCGTCGGACTGCTAGGCTCCCGGCATGGGCCAGGGCGAACTGTTCCAGCGCTCCCCGTCGCCGCCCGCGACGGGGATTCCCGAATCCCCGGAGCCCCCGGCCAGGGGGGAGGTCGCCCCGGTGAGCCTCCTCGCCCCGGTGAGCCTCCGACCGGCCCCCCTCGCCGCCCGCATGCGCCCCGCGTGTCTCGACGAGTACGCAGGGCAGGAACACATCCTGGCGCCCGGCCAGTTGCTCCGCCGGGCCATCGAGGCCGACCGCGTGCAGTCGGTCATTTTCTTCGGGCCTCCCGGCACCGGGAAGACCTCCCTCGCCCAGGTCATCGCCCGCCAGACGCGCTGCCGCTTCGAACGACTCAGTGGCGTTGAATCCAATGTGGCCGACATGCGGCGCGTGCTCGCGTCCGCGACCAACCGTCTGGCCAACACCGGGCAGCCCACGATTCTCTTCATCGACGAAATCCACCGCTTCAACAAGGCCCAGCAGGACGTC
>JBBQML010000178.1:0-7833 GCA_038328885.1 Verrucomicrobiota bacterium
GGTGGCCCGGTGAACCGGTGCAGGCCGACCTGCACCGCGGTTCACCCTGACCTTCCCGGCTCAGAGGCGGTTCTGGCCCACCTCGATGAGGTCAACCCATCCCCCGAGCGACGCCCACCCGCTCCACCCGTTGTTGGGCGCCGTCTGCCATTGTTGCATGCGTCAGCCCGGGTCGTGGATCTCACTCCAGGCAGAAGCCACCCGAGGCCCGCGCCCAGTTGCTGTGACTGCCCCCGTCGACGATCGAGCGGTCGTAGACGTCGAGGATCAGCGCATATCCGCACGGCCGCATGCCGGTCGTGTTGAGGGTGAAGCCTCGGCTGACGCCAGGGTCCAGAATCCCGGTCTGCACGCCCGGGCTGGCTCCCACGGTGCTGTGGATCGACCAACCGGCGTAGGGATCCGGTCGGGCACCCCCCGCCGCCCCACTGGGCTCGAGCGTGAACCGGTAGTGGGCGAAGTGCTCGTCCTTCGCGGTGAAGCTGCCGGTGATGGCCCCACCCGCCTTCACGTGCAGGCACTCGGTGCCCGGGGCGAGCGTGAGGCTCAGCCCGGCGTCCGGAACCAGGTTGTCGATCAGCACGGTGACCACGTTGCTCGCCATGTCATGCGCCGGGTTGCCGTCCACGCTGAGGAAAAGGCAGATATCGTAGCGCCGGCCGTGCTCAACCGCGCCGGTCTGCCAGCGTCCGATCAGGTGGCCGTCGACGAAGCGGTTTCCGTACTCCTCCCACTGGAAGTAGCCCTCGCTGGCGGGTCCGATCGACACCAGGTTGGGGTGCGTGATCAGGAAGCCGCCGGACCCGAACTCCGCCACGGTGAGCTGGACCGCGGTGGTCAGCGGCACGTAGGCCGTGTCGGGGGCCCCGTGGGGTTTCACCTGGAGCCGGTACTTCAGTCCGGGGACGGCATTCGAGACCACGCCCCCGAAGGTGAGGTACCCGCCGAACGGCCGGTCCCCCGTCGCCGTGCCGGTGAGCGGATCGATGAGATCCGTGCTGACCGTGCTGACGGTGAAGAGGAAGGGTTCACGGTCGTGGACGAACCGCCGTCCCTTGGGGATCTGGATCAGGGTGTCCTCGCGGTTGCCCCAGTGCGGCACGGCATTGGGCCCGAGGGGCGTCGGGTCATCGTTCCAGGACAGGATGGCGCGGATCGGGATGAGGCGCGGCCCGCTCTCGCAGGGTTGGCGCAGGCGGAGCAGGCGGGCGGGCAGCACCACCGCGTACTCGAGTCCTCCGCTCGGCAGTTTCGTGAAGTCGTGCACCCGCACCGTGGTCGTGCCCACGTGCGTCTCGTAGGACCCGTTGCGGTCGAGGTCCGCATAGAACGCAACCCACTCGAGGCTCCCGCGCGAGCACGGCCCACCCGAGTAGCCCGTCGACTGCTTCACCCGGATCACGGCTGTGAGCTCGTCCTTCACCGGGTCGTACCCGACGCAATGCAGCTCCTCGAAGCGTGTATCGCCCTGGAGATCCTTCAGCGGGCCGAACACTTCCTCGAACGAGAACGGCAGTTTCGCCAACCCAGCCGCGAAGTCGGTCGGGACGGCGCTGGAAGCGAAGGCGCCGGTCTTGCCTGCGAGGATGGACTTGGCCTCCGCGAGGGCGAAGCGGTGGGCGGGGACCGCCTTGCCCTTGTATTCGACCGCCAGTTCCGCGGCGGAGAACTGCTTCAGGTCGGCCGCGGCAACCGGAGCTTCCAGATCGAGGAACGGCTCCAGGGCCTCCGGCAGCTTGAACTTGGTGTGTTCGAGGATGGCGCCGAGGTTCAGCCGGCGCACGGGGAGTTGGATGCGCGCGTCGACCACGTTTCCCCACGGCGGTGTCCAACCAGGGGTGTTCGGTGGCGGCGGCTGGTTCCACGAAAGGATCGCCCGGGCGAGCGCGAACGGATGACCGGACAGGCAGAATGCGGTTCGGGTGTCGATCGTCCGCCCCAGCGCGAACTCGAGCCGGCGCCCGTCGGTGTAGCGGGTCGGCAAGTCATGGGCCTGGAACTGCTCCAGGCCGACGTCCAGCCAGGTCGCCCCGTCGTCGTACGAGAGGTAGAACCGGACGTACTCGGTGGACCCGTTGCTGCAGAGCCCGCCGAGGAATCCGTTGGGGCGCTTGATCAGGACCACCGCTTCGAGCCGGCGCAGGTCCGGCTGAAAACCGAGGCAGGCGAGTTCCTCGTAGAACGTGGCGTTGCTGATGGCGAACGGCGCCTTGGTCCCCGGCTTGGTCCCGGACCCGAAGGCCTCGGGATGCAGGGCCAGCAAGGCCCGGAACTGGCTGCGCTCCGGGGGGAGATCGAGCACGGCGGTCGGTTCGGGCGTTACGGTGGGAGTCGTATCTTTCATGAGCGGCGGTTTCTGGGTGTTTAGTGGATTGAGTGAGGCCGTGACCCAGCCCGGTGGGGGCACGAGACGGCGGTTTCATCCCCTTAAACCAACCCGGCCGGCGCCAATTACAGATCTGCTTACAGAACCGCGCGTTTCGTTGCCCCCGCTCGCCGGGTGTGCGAGACAGTCCGCAACCATGGAGGCCAACGAAGTCCCCAAGCCGTCCCCCCGCTCCGAGGCCCGTTTCCCGGCCACGCAGTGGAGCGTGGTGCTCGCCGCCGGCGCGACGGACTCCCCGGAGGCCTTCGCCGCGTTGAGCGCGCTATGCGAAATGTACCGGGATCCGGTCTACGCGTGGTTCCGGCGGCACGGCGGCTCGCCGGCGGACGCCGACGACCTCACGCAGCGGTTCTTCACACGGATCGTGGAACATCGCCCGCTGGAAAGGTTCCGTCGTCAGGGGGTGCCTTTCCGGGTCTTTCTCAAGCGATGCCTCCGCAACCTCGCCATCAACCACAGCCCCCAGGGCCCGCGTCTGGTCCCGCTCGAGGACGAGACGGTCGAGACCGAGCTTGGCCCCGACACCCAGGTCACCCCGCCGGATGCCGCCTTCGATGAGGGTTGGCGTCGCGCGATCCTGGGCAGCGCACTCGAAGCGTTGCGCCGGGAGTCCCACCAGCGGAACGAGGACGCCCGGTTCAGGGTGCTGGCGCCTTTGCTGGGGGGCGTCGACAAGTCGGACATGGACCTCGCCGCGCAGTCCCTCGGCATTGAGCGCAATCACGCCAACCAACTCCTGTACCGTCTGCGCCAGCGCTACCGGGGGCTCATCCTCGAGGAAATCCAGCGCACGTTGCCGGCCGGCGTGGACGCCACCACAGAGATGCAAGCACTCTTCGCCGGCGGTGCCCCGTGACGGGGACCCGACAGTGCCCACCTTCGTGCGTGGCATGAACCCACCACCCCTGCCGCCCTGCCCGCGCTGCGGCCAGCCCCGGTTGCCGGAGGAACTGGCCGGCAATTGCCCGGCTTGTCTCGGCCGCGAGCTGCTCTTCCCGGTGGAACCTGGTCCGGACGCCGAGGAGCCGCCCGCCGTCGGAAGGCTCGGGGAATTCGAACTCCTCGCCGAGATCGCCCGGGGCGGAATGGGGGTCGTCTACCGGGCACGCCAGCAACGACTGGGCCGTCTGGTGGCCTTGAAAGTCCTCCCCCCGGAAACGCAGCGCGACGAAATCGCCCGCGCCCGCTTCGCGAGCGAGGCCGCCGCTGCGGCCCGCCTGCGGCACCCCGGGTTGGTGCCGGTGCACGAATTCGGGGAAGTCGACGGCCGGTTGTTTCTCGCCCTCGAACTGATCGAGGGGCCGAACCTCGCCGACCACGTCCGGCGGGGAGGACCGCTCCCCCCAAGGGTCGCTGCGGAACTCGTCGCCCAGGTCGCCGACGCCCTTCAGCATGCACACCAGCAAGGGGTCCTGCACCGCGATCTGAAACCGTCCAACGTGCTCCTCGATCCTTCGGGAGTTGCCCGGGTCACCGACTTCGGGCTCGCACGGATCTTCGACGGCACCCCGGGTCGCCAGGTGACCCTCACCGGTGAGGCGCCGGGCACGCCACCTTATATGGCCCCGGAACAGGCGGCCGGCCGGGGCAGGAATCGCCCGGTCGGTCCTCCGGCGGACATTCATGCCCTGGGCGGGCTGCTCTTCTTTCTGCTGACCGGCCGTCAGCCGTTCGTGGGCGATCATCCGGCCGAGATCCTGGAGCAGGTCCGCCACGTCGATCCACCGTCGCCACACCTCCTGAATCCCGCGGTCCCCGCGAACCTGGCCACTGTCTGCCTGAAGTGCCTGGCGAAGGAACCGGGGCGGCGCTACCCCAGTGCGCGCGCCGCGGGGGAGGACCTCCGGCGGTTCCTGCGGGGTGAGGTGGTTCTCGCCCGGCCCGTCGACCCGTTCACGCGCTCCTGGCTATGGGCCCGCCGCCATCCGGCACCCGCGACGGCCCTCGCCCTTGCCTTGCTCGCACTTGTCGCCGGAGGTGTCGCCACGGCGAGCTTCCGTACCTCCCGCCTGCTCGCCGCCCAGAGCCGGCTGGCGAATTATGTCGCTGACATGAACCTGGCCCGGCAGGCCGTTGCCGAGGACAACCTGCTCCGGGCGCGCACCCTCCTCGATCGCCATCGTCCCGAATCCAGCGAGACGGAACTGCGGGGTTTTGAGTGGTGGCTGTTGGCGGACCAGGCCCGCGGGCGGCAGGCCGACGTCATTTTCCAGTCCTCGAACGCGGTCACGGCTCTGGCGGTGGCCGGCCCGGCGACCTCCGCCGGCGGTGCGCCTGCGTTCGCCGCTGCGGGCGCCGGCTGGGTCCGTCAATGGCACGCAGATAGAAGTCCCGCCGGTTCCTGGGCGCTGCCCGAATCCGAGGAGCCGCGGGCCCTGGCGCTGTCGGCGGATGGAGCCTGGCTGGCGGTGTCTTGGACCAATCGGGTCGCCCTCTTCACCACCAACGGTCAACGCCGCAGGGGATGGGAAGACGTGGGCGGCAACCGGCTCGCCTTCGACCCGTCGGGGCGCCACCTCGCCGTCAACGACTGCCCACCCAGCACCAGCGAGCCGCCCACCGACGTGGTCGTCCTCGACACCCTCGGTAGTGGGACTTCCCGCCTGGCGGGGCGCGGCGGACCAGGAATCGGCTGGCGGCCCGACGGCCGGACCCTGCAGTTGGTCCGGCGCTACGGCAGCGTGGACCGGTGGTCGCCGGGTGAAACCAACGTGCAGCGCCTGCTCGAAGGGAACGATGCCTGCTACTCAGCGTGCTTCTCAACCTCGGGACGCTGGGTGGCCCGCGCGTTCTTCGATGGCCGCGTGGCCCTTCACCCGCTCGCGTCGGGCGAAGCTGCGGCCGTCGGATTCAGCGTCGTCGGACAGGCCTCGCGCGGCGTGCGCCTGGCGCTGAGCGAGGAGGATCACTGGCTGGCGATCGCCGGCGGCGCCGACGCCCGGGTCGGTGTCTGGCGCGTGACGGATGGGCAGCGGGTGGTCGGACTCCCCGGGCACCTGGGGGAAGTCACCGGCATCGAGTTCGTCCCGGGTCGCCCGGCACTCCTCAGTGCCAGCCGCGACGGCACCGTGCGGCGCTGGACGTTCCTGGAACCGGTCCGGGAGGACTTCGAACGGTTACCCCATCAACTCGACAGCTTCAACACCCGCGCCCCCGTGTACTCGCCCGCCGGTCGCTGGCTCGCGGCGCCGCGCGCCTGGGCCGACCTCCGGGAAGACCCGGAGCGCAGCGACGAATTCGTCCTCTGGGACCGGATCGCGCACGCCAGGGTCACCAACCTCCCCGCGCGGCCGGTGGCATTCTCTCCTGACAGCCGGCGGTTGCTCACCTGGCGGCAGGACGGGGAGATGCGTGGCTGGGATCTGGCCACGCTCCGGCCGGGCGCCCCGTTCCGAATGGCCAACCCGGCCCCACACTGGAACGAGGAACTCCTCAGCGCCGACGCCACCCGCTTGGTGGGGCACGACACCAACCTGAACCTCCACGCCTATGATGCGGCCACGGGCGCACGCCAGCGCACGGCGGCACGGCGATGCTGGACCTGGACCCTCTCTCCGGTGGTCGAACTCGCCGCCTACGTCACCCCGGGGCCGGGGCCGGATGTGGTGGTCTGGGACTTTGGCACCGGCAGGGAACGCACCGTGCTCCATCTGCGCGAAGAGGCGCCGGAGCTGCGCTTCTCGCCCGACGGTCGCTGGCTCGCGGTGGGCGCCCTGGATCACCTCATCCATCTGGTGGACCTGCGTGGGGGACCCTCCCGGCAACTGATCGGACATCAGGCCGGGATCATGGCCCTCGAGTTCACCGCGGATGGTCGCACCCTGATCTCCGGAGGGGACGATCGTACCCTGGTGTTCTGGAACCTGGCCGCCGGCCGCGAAATGTTCTCCCTGTCCCAACCCGGGCCGGTCTACTGGCTACGGGTGCCGCCCGACGGACAAGTCCTGCTCACCGGCCATATCGGGACCGTGGACGGCCAGGTGCCGAGTGAGTACCGGCTCTGGCCCGGTCCAGGCGCCTCTCCGTCCCGTCCCGTGGCACCAACCGCTCCCCGGCCTGGCACCGTCTGGGCCCGGGCCGAACTCCGCTAGTTCTGATCCTTGCCCCGCTGCGAACCGGCGCGGACACCGTCGATGGGACCGTCGGCGAGGAACACGGCGTTGCCGAGGAAGCCATTCACCACCATCACCAACCGGTCCAAACGCTCGCCCTCGGTGAGCGTGGTGGCTCCCGCCAGGAACCGGTCGTTGAACTCGTCGGCGAACGCGAGCGTGACCTCCTTCAGAACGTTCAACGCAGCGCCGGTGGATTGTGTGACGTACGCCGGCGTCGGTCGTCCGGCGTTGTCGGGTTCCGCGACGGGGACCAGTTGGGGTGCGTGGTGGGACGGGGGACGGCTGGGTTTGCGCGCCATGGTGTTGGTTCTCCAGTAGCTGGGTTTTTTCTTCCGGTGCCGAGGACGACTGTCGATGCTGCGAATCCAATTCCGCCAGTTCCACCGAGTCCGCCTCATGATCTCCACTATGGAAACCGGGTGCTACGTCCTCAGTTACACGCCCACCCCCGGCGTGCCCACGGAAATCTGGCCTCCGCTCGCCGGGACGCTGCGCATCGACACGCGCCGGTTCAGCGGCGATTTCTATGCCTCCGCGACGCCAACCGTAGCCAGCGACGATCCCGTGCCGATCTGGCCGCGCTCCGCCTACGTCTGCCATTGGACCAGTGTCGGGTCGCCGTCCCCACAGTGGGGACCCGGCTCCGCCCGGCTTCCCCTCCGCCGACAGGGCCTGAGCCTGCAGCTCCGCCTCGAACTCGCCGCGGATCCCGCGACCTCCGGGTCCTGGCTGGGCGAGCTGCAGGAGGGACGCAACCAGGGTGGAGGAACGATCTGGACGACGCTGGGCGCAGTGACTGCCCGGCGGGTGGCCACCCACTGGCGCACCGCCCGGGTCCGATTGTTCCGACAGCCCGGATCACCCGCCCCCTCCCCGATCACCGGAACCGCGGAGGCCGCCCGTTGGGAGACTTCGACGGTGCTCGGTCCCCGCTGGCGCGTGATCGTGTCGGCCGAGGAGGACCTGCCGGGCGTCGCCCTCCCCACGGTCTGGACCGCGGCCCGGCTGCACGCCGCGCTGGCAGCGCTCACGCAGGTCGACCCCGGGGTGTACGATCGGGAGTGGCGTTATCACCTCCTGCGGGTTCGCCAACTCCAACCAGTGCAGGGGTTGCAGGTCCTGGGTCTCATGTTCGACCCGGCCGCGACGGACGCCTCCGACGTCCCGCGGGAGGCGGCAGCGGTGGCCGCGCAGGGGATGCTCCCCGCCATGCCTGGCCTGGGCGCCTCCGCCGCGGAACTGGCCCGCAGCGGCCGGCTCTTCCGACGCACCACCCTCCACGAACTCGGGCACCTCATGGGCTTGGCCCACCGTTCCGAGCCCCCCACCGGC
>JBBQML010000179.1:0-7829 GCA_038328885.1 Verrucomicrobiota bacterium
GGCCACCGCCTCGATACGCCGCACTCCGGCCGCGATGGCATTCTCCCCCAGGATTCGGAAGAGGCCGACCTCACCCGTGGCCCGCGTGTGGGTCCCGCCACAGAGTTCCAGGCTGTATCCGTCCAGCGCCCCCGGGGTGCCCCCCACCTGGACCACGCGGACGACTTCGCCGTACTTGTCGCCGAAAAACTGCATGACATCCCGGCGGGACTTCACCCCGGCGTAGGCCACCTCGGTCCAGCTCACCCCGGCGTTGTCGACGATGCGCTCGTTGACCAACCGCTCGACGTCGGCCAACTGCGCGGGAGTCAGCGGAGTGCTGTTGAAGTCGAAGGTGAGCTTGTCCGGACCTACGAATGAGCCCTTTTGCGACGCCTCCTGGCTGACCACCTCATGCAGGGCCCAGTGCAGCAGGTGGGTCGCCGTGTGGTGCCGCTGGATGGCGGCCCGCCGCGGGCGATCGACTGTCAGGGTCACCCCCGCACCCACTACCGGCGCGTCGCCGCCTCCAAGAAAGTGCAGCCAGGTCGGACCCGATTTCTGAGTGCTCACCACCGGCCAGAGCTGGCCGCCGCCGCTGAGCTCGCCGGTGTCACCCACCTGTCCCCCCATCTCCGCGTAGCAGGTCGAGGTGTCCAGCACCACGGCCGTCCGATCCTTCAACTCGACCACTTCGAGGACGCGTGCGGTGGTGCCCAGGGCATCGTAGCCCACGAAGCGGGTCGGTGTCTTGGTCTCGATCTGGGAGAGCTCGATGACCTGCCGCTTCTGCGCCGCCCGCGCCCGCGCGCGTTGCTCCTCCATGAGTGCGTGGAACCCGGCCACGTCCACCGTCAAGCCGCGCTCCCGCGCCATCAATTCGGTGAGGTCCAGCGGAAAACCGTACGTGTCGTAGAGCTCGAACGCATCCCGGCCGAGGATCGGCACCGGCGACGGGAGCAGGGCCCGCCACGCGCAGCGCGCCACCTCAGTGCTTGGGATCTCGGCCGCGACGGCCCCCGCCTTCACCAACCGCACGAAGTCGGGGCGCGCCCCCTCGGCCTGCCGGCCAGTTGCCACATAGGCAACCTCGAAGCCGGCGGCGCTGGCCGCGGCCCCCAGGGCGTTCAGGATCACCCCGCCCTCGAACAGCGCGATCCCCCGGTCCAGCGTGCGATTGAACGCCTCCTCCTCCGCCTTCAGGACCTCGCGGACGTGGGCCTGCCGCGCCCGGATCTCGGGAAAAATCTCCCCCATCGTCGCCGCCACCACGTCGACGAGCTTGAAAAAGAACGGCTCATGAAAACCCAGGCTGCGGCCATAGCGGACCGCTCGCCGCAGGATCCGGCGCAGCACGTAGTTCCGGTCGCTGTTGCCCGGCTGGATCCCGTCGGCGATGGCGAAGCTCAGGGTGCGGATATGGTCCCCGATCACCCGGAAGGCGACGTCGATCCGCTCCTGCTCGGTGTCGCCGGCGCTCCCGGCCACGGGCAGGGTGGAACCGTAGCGCCGGCCGCTGAGTCTCTCCAGTTCGTCGAAGATGGGGCGGAAGATGTCGGTCTCGTAGTTCGAGATCCGCGCCTGGGCGAAGTCCGTGAAGCCTTTGGTGCCCTGGATGATGGAGGTCACCCGCTCGAAACCCATGCCCGTGTCGACGTGCTGGGCCGGCAGCGGGCTGAAGCTCCCGTCCGGGTTGGCGTTGAACTGGATGAAGACGAGGTTCCAGATTTCGATGCACTGGGCACTGCCCTGGTTGACCAGCGCGCCGCGGGTGTCGCCCGCCGGCGTGAGGTCGACATGCAATTCCGAGCACGGACCACACGGGCCGGTGTCTCCCATCATCCAGAAGTTGTCCTTCTTTCCGCCGTTCACGATGTGAACGGCCGGATCGAGGCCCGCGGCGCGGAAGTGCGCCGCCCAGAGGTCCCAGGCATCCTGGTCGAACTCCGAGGGATCCCCCTTGCCCTGGTCGGGCCGGTAGACCGTCGCGTAAACCCGGTTCTTCGGGAACTTCCACACCCCGGTCACGAGCCCCCATGCCCAGTCGATCGCGTCCTTCTTGAAGTAGTCGCCGAAGGACCAGTTCCCCAGCATCTCGAAAAACGTGTGGTGGTACGTGTCGAGCCCGACGTCGTCGAGGTCGTTGTGTTTACCCCCGGCGCGGATGCATTTCTGCGTGTCCGCCGCCCGGCCAGGCGAGTACGGGCACGGGACCTCGTTCAGGAAGATGGGTACAAACTGGTTCATGCCCGCGTTGGTGAACAGCAGGTTCGGGCTGTCCGGCATCAGGCTCGAGCTGGACACGATGCTGTGCTGCTTCGAACGGAAGAAATCCAGGAAGCTCTGGCGGATCTGGGCGGAGGTCATCACGTCGGGGCGCGCACCCTAGGCCAGGCCGGCGAAAGCCAGCCAGTCCGTATTTGGCGTCCGTCTTCGGCCCCGGCCCGGGGAACGGCTGTCGTCAGTCCCCACGCCCGCCGGAGCGGATCCCGCCCGCATTCCCCGCTCCACGCCCTCCCCGGCTGCACGCATCCCCGCATCCCCGCGCCAATCCGCTCCTCCCCCCAGGTGCGCCGGATATTGGCTGGACGTCGCGGCACCGGACCCGAGGATCCCCCGGTGGAGACGCAACCGGAGCTGTTCGGAAACACGGACGAACTCGAAACCCGGCCGAGGACGCACGGCTTGGTGATCGGGAAATCGAGGAAGGTCCCCCTGTCGAAATCCCAGGAGGCCTTCAACCGCCTGGCCTCCAGGATCGAAGAGCTCCGCGGCAAGATCCAGGGCGCGACCCAGCGTTGGGACGGCTGGCTCGCCTTCTACGGTACGGAGCTGAATCCCCTGGAGCGACGGGTCAACGAAGCACGCAAACTGGTCGTGCGCTCCCTCCTCCCCTTCCTGACGGGCCGACTGGCTGGCGGCATGAAGTCGTGGAAAGCGCTGCGGAAGGTGATCTCCGGGCATTTGCACGAAATCCTCATGGCGGACGGCGAACTGAAGGACCAGGATCTCCTGGCGGCGTTCGAGAGGGTGGAGGGAGTCTCCATGGAGCAGGCTCAAAGCGACTCCTTCGACGCCCTGCGCGCGGACTTGGAGTCCTACCTGGAGACCAGGGGGGTGCAGATCGACCTTTCGGACCTGCGACCCGACATGTCCCCCACGGAGATAGCGGCCAGGATGGCCGAGTTGGAGGAAGGATTTCGTCAGCAGCACCACCAGCAGCGGGCACGGCCATCCAGGCCACGCCCAAAGTCGAAGCGGCAGCTCGCCAAGGAGGCCCGCGAGTGTGAGATCGAGGCGCTGCGGGCCAAAGACGTCGGCGGCCTCTACCGGCAGTTGGCGAAGCTCCTACACCCCGATCTCGAACAGGATCCAGTGCGTCGCTTGGAGAAGGAGACGGCGATGAAGGAACTGACGGTCGCGTACGGAAAGAATGACCTGCACGCGATGTTGAAGCTCGAGATCGAATGGATCCACCGCGAGCAGGCGGAGGGGAGCCGACTGACCGACGAGAAACTGGCGGTGTTCAACCGGGTTCTGAAGGAGCAGGTGGAGGAATTGGAAGTTGCGCTCGCCGAGGTCGGCATGCACCCGCGCTTCGCACCACTTCGCGAGTACCTCGGTCGGTTCGCCGGCCATGAGAGCTTCGACGGCACCGCCGAGTGCTCCCGCCTCCGCGGGATCCTCGACGAACTGGAGCGATCCGCCGCCGCGTTGGGGAGTCCCACCGCCAAGCAGGAGGTGAAGGCAATTCTGAACAGCTTCGGCAAGATGGATCGATCGGATCCATTCGGCTGATCGAGGTCTGGCAGCCCGGGTGACGCCTGAACAAACCCAAACAACCCGCGAAAGCATCGGCGAGGCGAGAGGCGAGGGCGCTCGACAAACGGGTCGACACCACCAGCGGCGGGCGCATGGTACCTGCAATCTCCGCCACGGTCGTCCTCCGCACGCCATGAACCCCAAACCGCTGGAGAAGAGCACCCTCCCCCCGGAGCCGGAGGAGCAGGGACTCTGCCCCCAGTGCCTGACCGGTAATGCTCCCGGATGAACGTTCTGCCGGAGTTGCGGCGCCCCACTCAGCTCCTACGCCGCCACCGGTCCGTTCGAGCGCCTGTTCGCCGAGGGGCACGTGTATCGCCGGGCGGCCGAACGACCACGATCCTTCGTGGTCGTCCTGGGGATCTGGCTCATCTTCGGTTCCATTCTGCTCGTGGGGATCTCGTTCGTGACCCAGACGACCGGGCGGGCGGGGGAACGACTCGGCCTGGTGGGAGGCGTCGCCACCATTCTCCTTTCCCTCGCCGTGATCGGCCGGACGACCGCCAACTAACTCCGTCGAAAAGCGCCGGTCGCCGAAGCCGTCCCCCGCCCCACGGATCCGGCTTCAGGCCCCACCTGAGCCCGCCGCAGTTCCACCTCCTCCCCTGATGTTCGCCGCCCGGAGCGCCCGCGCCTGCGTGGCTGCCATGGCCCTCTCGGCGGCCTGTGCCTCCGGCGCGGTTCCCACAGCCTCAACCCAGCCGCCCGGTGTTCGGACCCGCCCGGTGAACCCCATCCCACGTGGCAAGGTGGGGTTCACGCTCCTGGATCCCGCCGTGACCGGCGTGAGCTACACCAACCGACTCCAGGGAGACGCCGCCCTGACGAACGCCGTCGCCCACAACGGATCGGGCCTCGCCATCGGGGACGTGGATGGCGACGGCTGGCAGGACCTCTACTTCTGCGGCCTGCAGGGAGCGAACCAGCTCTATCGGAATCTGGGCAACTGGCGCTTCCAGGCAGTGGATGCCGGGGTCGCCTCGTGCGCGAACCAACTCTCCACCGGAGCGGTCCTTGCCGACGTCGACGGGGATGACGACCTGGATCTCCTCGTCAACGGCATGGCCGCGGGAACCCGTCTCTTCCTGAATGACGGGAAGGGACGATTCACGGAAGCGAAGGAATCGGGTCTCTCCCGGACCGCCTCCGCCACGTCACTCGCCCTGGCGGACATCGATGGCGACGGCGACCTCGATCTCTACTGCACCCACTACATCGACGTCATGGTCCTCTCGGATCCCACCACACGGATCACGACCGCCCAACAGGACGGACGAACCGTCATCACCCGGGTCAATGGCCAATCCGCGGCCCTGCCCCCCTGGAAGGATCGCTTCGAGGTGATGCCCGGCGGCTCGGTTCGGGAACTCCCGGAGGTTGATGGCCTCTATCGGAATGATGGTCAGGGCCGCTTCACCGCCCTCCAGCACGAGCCCGGGATCTTCCGGGACGAGAAAGGCAGCCCCATCCCGCCGTTCCGTTCCTGGGGACTGAGCGTCATGTTCCGCGACATCAACCAGGACGGCGCCCCCGATCTCTACGTCTGCAATGACAACGCCGCCCCCGACCAGTTCTGGATCAACACCGGCAGGGGCGGTTTCCAGCTCATTCCGAGGATGGCCCTCCGGCACGGGAGCCGTGCCTCCATGGGCATCGATTTCGCCGACCTCGACCGCGACGGTCACGACGATTTCCTCGTCGTCGACATGCTGGCCCGCGACCACGGCCGTCGGATGATGCAACTGGTGAGGACCTCTCCCGATCCGGCGCTGCGGGAGCGGATCGAGGAACGCCCGCTCTTCAACCGCAACACCCTGTTCCTCGGCCACGCGGACGGAACGTTTTCCGAGACCGCCCTGATGGCCGGCGTCGCCGCCACCGACTGGTCCTGGTGCCCCGTTTTTCTCGATGTGGATCTCGACGGGTACGAAGACCTCCTCATCTCGAACGGCTTCGAGCAGGACGTGATGGATCAGGACAGCACCGACCGGATCGGCCACCGGAAATGGACCCTCGAGGAGATGAAACGGTACCGGCGGTTTCATCCCGCCGCGCGGACCGCGAACCTCGCCCTGCGCAATCGGGGCGACGGGACCTTCGAGTCCGTCCCGTCCGCCTGGGGTTTCGATCTCGGCGGCGTCTCCCAGGGCATGGCGGTCGGCGATCTGGACAACGACGGCGACCTCGACGTGGTGGTCAGCAACCTCAACGCCCCGGCGAGCCTCCTTAGGAACGACGCCAGCGCCCCCCGGATTGCGGTGCGCCTGAAGGGCGTGGCACCCAACACCCGTGGGATCGGCGCCCGCCTGCGGCTGCTCGGTGGTCCCGTGCCGCAAAGCCAGGAGATGATCGCCGGGGGACGCTACCTGTCCGGCGATGAGGCCCTGCGGGTCTTTGCGGCCGGAGCCAACCCGAACTCGCCGCTCCGGCTGGAGGTCCGCTGGCGAAACGGGAACTCGAGCACCTTCACCAATCTCAGTGCCGACCGGCTCTACGAATTCGACCAGGCATCCTCCCTGGCCCCCGACCCGAGCCCCAAGCCACCCACCCCCATTCCGTACTTCGCGGACGCCACCCCGCTCCTCGCCGGTCACACCCACGTGGAGAACGACTTCGACGACTGGTCCCGCCAACCGCTGCTGCCCCATCGCCTCAGCCGGTCCGGGCCCGGGTTGGGCTGGATCGATATCAACGGGGACGGCTGGGAGGACCTCATCGTGACCGGGGCCCGTGGCGGCAAGCCCGGGGTGCTGACCAGCGGTGGCGGAGGACCTTTTCGACTCCTCCAAGGCTCCGACCGCGCCGCGGCGGATCAAGGCGCGGTGGTAGGCTGGACGGATGCGGCAGGGACGCAGAAGTTCCTCATCACCCTTTCCAACTTCGAACTCGCGGACGACCAGGAAAGCCAGCTCAGGAGCTACTGTCCCACCGCGCCCATGGAACGATTCCCCGCCGGGAAGTCCACCCCCGGTCCGCTCTGCGTCGCCGACGTTGACGGGGATGGCGACCTGGACCTCTTCCTCGGCGGACGTGGCCTTCCCGGAAGATATCCGGAACCCGCCTCATCGACGGTCTGGCGATGCGCGCCCTCCGGACTCCGACCCGACCCCGCACTCAGCAAGCCCTTCGAATCTCTGGGCCTGGTCAACGGCGCCACCTTCGCGGATCTGGACGGGGACGGGGATCCCGACCTCGCCCTGGCCCTGGAATGGGGGCCCGTCCGGGTGTTTCGCAACCAGGGCGGTCAGTTTGAGGATATGACCGCGTCGTGGCGACTGGCGTCGCACACGGGATGGTGGACCAGCGTGGCCGCTGGCGATTTCGACGGCGATGGCCGGATGGACCTCGTGCTCGGGAACTGGGGCCGGAACACGGCCTACGCGCTCTACCCCGCAGGAAAGCCCGGGATCTTCCATGGCGAATGGAATGCCGATGGAACCGTCCAGATCGTCGAGGCCTGGCAAAGCGGTGGGGATTGGTTCCCGGTGCGGGATCGCAACCGGCTCGAGGCGGTGCTCCCCGACCTGAGGGAGCGCATCCCCACCCACGAGTCGTACGGCCAGGCCACCCTCCGGGAAATCCTGGGCCCCCGGTTCGCCACCGCAAAGCTGCTCGAAGTCGCGGAATTGGACTCCGCGGTGTTTCTAAACCGCGGAAGCCATTTCGATCGCGTCCCCCTGCCTCGCGAAGCCCAACGGGCCCCTGTAACCTCCGTGACCGTGGGCGACTTCGACGGGGATGGGATCGAGGACATCTTTCTCGGTCAGAACTTCTTCGGGACCGCCTCCGACATCACGCGCGAGGATGGCGGCCGCGGCTTGTGGCTTCGCGGCGCGGGCGACGGGGGCTTCCGCGCAGTGGACCCCTCGGTCAGCGGGGTGCGCCTCGACGGCGAGCAGCGCGGCGCGGCGCTGGGCGACTTCAACCATGACGGCCGGGTCGGCCTGGGCGTTGGCCAGAAAAAACGCCCGGTCGACCCGGCCGGTGGCCCGAACAAAGGCCCGCCGCGGCTGTTAGCCCCTCAGGGC
>JBBQML010000180.1:0-7816 GCA_038328885.1 Verrucomicrobiota bacterium
CATCACCAAGACCCAATGGATGCGGATCCAAGGTCGTCAAATGATCGACCCAAACGCCGACGGAACCGAGGACGCGCGCCGTTTCCAGCATGACTGACCCCCCGCGACTGTGCCCGATTAGGTGGAGCGGACGAACGCATAAGGGTGTGGTGATTCCCTTCCCCGGGTTCGGCGTCCGTAGGGTCGATGCGAGCCAAGTAGCAACATTACCGGTTGTTACACGCGCGCCCAGGTCGGCAGTGCCGTGGTTGGCGATCTGAGTCCAATCAACCGTAACCACAACTTCCTCACTCTGGTCAGCGGTAGTGGTGGATACTTGATCAACCAAGGCAGTCATCCCGCTGAAGACAGTGCCGACGATGTTAATGCGATACCTGCTGGAGACCAACCCCTTTCGCACTCCAACATCGCTCACGGCGGTTGCCATCTGGTCCATCCAAGCGGTGTTCCCGGGCAGGGGCTGGAACCCATGTGTGATAACCGTGACCCCGTTGGCTGACGTCTTGGGCACACAAACGCTGAGCAATGAAGCGACCCAGCACAGAATGGCTATTGCGGTTGGGATGGGACGGCGTCGGGCGTTCATGGGATGTGTTGGCGGACGGTTTTGCCTGTGTGCAAGGCATGGGAGGGCAAAGTGGGGCCAGTGGCGATCAGAATGGTGCGAATGCGAGAACGCTCAAACGCCACCCTTGATCACCCCCTTCTCCACCAACGCCGCCCCAGCAGCTCGTTGGCGAGGGTGATGACGCTGGCGAGGTCGGTGGCGGGGGCCCGCTGGGCGGTCGGCGTCGCGCCGTGGAAGGCGACCTTCGCAGACGCACCGGCCCCAACCTGAACCTCCCATGACAACACTTCGGCGTTGCGCTTCAGGCCCCCGTCCGTCGTGTTCAGGATCATGTAGCCCGCCGGGAACGTCCCGCTGGCCGGATCGGCGGTCACCGCGGCGGGCGCGGTCTGCCGCCAACTCCCAAGCGTGCCAGCTATGGCGCAAATGAACTCCGCCCCGTTCTGGTCCCGCCAGAAGTCGGCAACGTTCCAAGCCCCGGAGGTGGGCGGTCCGTTCAGGGCGTTGGGGTTGCCGTTCTGGTAGGTGGCAACGCGGCGGAACACTTCCTCCGAGGCGATGACCCAGTTCTGCTGGGAGAGCGCGACGAAGCTGGCGGCGTCGGTGACGTTGAACAGGCGTCCGGAGGCGATGGTGCTCATTTCGGGTGGGGAATGGGGAATCGGGAATGGGGAATGGGGGGCGGGAGCTTGATGGGTCGGGGGTCTTCCCCTATTCGCCATTCCCCATTCGCTATTCGCCTCTCCAAACGGTGATTTCGTCGAAGATCAGGCTCCGCAGTCCGGCCAACGAGTAGACCGCCCGCAGCTTGAAATCGGTCTCGGAGCCCAGCAGGGCCACGAGTTGGGCGTTGGTGATCGTCACGGGGCCGGTGTTGCCCGCGAAGGCCAACTCGCCCTTCAGCACCTCGGCCATGGTCAGGACCTGGAGGACGGTGGCGTCCGCCCGGCAGGGGAGGTCCTGGGCCACGTTGAAGCCGAAGCGCAACTCGCTGGTCTGGGTCCAGTTCGCGACCATGTCCTGCCCGGTCGTGTAGGTCGGGTGGGCGCCGTCCTCGAAGACGCGCAGGTTGGTCGGTGCGGCGGGCCGTTGGGCACGCTTCTGGATCGTGACGGCGATCTCCGGGCAGGTGGCGAGGTCCAGTTCCTGCGCCAGAAGGTATGGCCGCTCCTTGAAGGTCGCGGTGCCTTCGGGCAGGTCGGCGGTCCGTTCAGCGTGTTGGGGCTTCCGTTTTGGTAGGTGGGGACGCGGCGGAACCGTCCCACAAACGCAGTGACCATTGATGAATCCTATCCCCGCAACCAATTTCCGTTGCGCCGCAACGACTTAAGCCGCTGATTTTCAGCGGCTTTCTTCGTTTTTTGGCACGCTTCCCCGATCCAACCAAAAACCGTGCAACACTTTGAAATGGAATGTGATACTGGGAAACGTTGTGGAACTTTTGTGCCGTAGACCGGGGCCGGGAGGGCGGCAGGTTCAAGTCGGCGAGGTCAAGGTTGAGGATGGATCGACAGCGTAGCGAAACCGCAGGGCACGATGGTCAGCGCCTCCGGGGCCTCCCGGCCCGCTCGTTGCCGGTGCCTTCGCCTGAGGCTGAGGGTGTGGGTCGGCTCAGGGGCGCGATGTCCAGGCGAACGACAATCGACTTTGAGGGCTTGGATGATGGACGGAGGCTGGTCTTGGTTTCGCCAGCCACCGGATCGCGGTCGCTTTCTTGTCGCCACAATCCTCACTTCGGAGATGCTACGCGCCAGTCACCCCGGCGAGATCCCTCCGATGAGCACCGAACAGCCGAAGCGGGCGCGGACCGGCAAGCCGAAGAAACCGGCCGGGCCGGACGTCCCGCCGTCCGTGGGCCAGCACGGGCAGAAGGTGAAACAGCAGGTGAATGCACGGTATCGGGGGGGGCCACGTTCAACGGCGGCGTTCTTGCCCCGACCCCGTCGGTCTCGCCGATCCCCGACGTCGCGGCGCCACCCCGGACCGAGGCGGAGGAACGGTTGGCCATCGAGACCGAGTTTCCCACCGTGCGGTTGCAGGAGTTGCGCGCGTGTTACGTCGAGCCGCACGTGCAGGACTTCAATCCCCCCGACGAACTGAACGATCCGGGACTCAATGTGTCCCGGGAGCGTGTCTTCGAACATTTCGACCGCTTCCTGCACCGCCCGAATCTGGCGGAGAACGGCAACCGCTGCCTTTTCGTCCTCGGCGACGCCGGCATGGGCAAGACTTCGCTGCTGGTGATGCTGAAACAGCGCCAGCTCGACGGCCATTTCCCAACCGACCGTCCGTGCGTGCTCATGAAGCTCGGGCCCGAAACGACCCGGCGCATCGAAGCGATCCCGGAGCCGGCCAGCACGGTGCTGCTGATCGATTCGCTCGACGAAGACCCGGTCGCGGTCGAATCGGAACGCGGCGCCGAGGACCGGCTCGCCGAGTTACTGCCGGTCCTGGCCCGCTTTCATCGCGCCGTGATTACCTGTCGGACGCAGTTCTTTGTGGAGACCTCGGCGCATCTCACCACGAAGAAGGGGCATTTCGTGGTGGGCAGTTACGAATGCCCGGTGAAGTACCTGTCGCTCTTCGACGATGAACAGGTCGAAGCCTACCTGCTCCGGCACTATCGGCCGGACCGGGTGAAACGCTTTCTCCGCGCGCTCCGGCTTTGGCGGGGCGAAGACGCGCGTCTCGCCCGGGCACGGCTGGCGGCCCGGGCGATGGATTCGTTGCGGCTCCGTCCCTTGCTGCTGTCGCACATCGATGACTTCGTCGACCTGGACGGAAATTCGTCGGTGGATTTTGGCAATCGGTACGCGGTGTATCACCGGCTGGTGAACGCCTGGCTGATCCGGGACGCGCAGAAGCCGCCGGTTTCGTTGTCGTGCGAGGAAAGCTGGCGCGTGGCGGCGCTGCTGGCGGTGTACTTCGCGCGGGAGAAGGGGCGGGAACGCATTCCGCGCGAGGAACTCGCCAAGGTACCCGGCTTGGAAAACGTCCCGAAATTCCGGATCGAGGCGCGGTCGCTGCTGAGCCGGACGTCGCAACACGACTATCAGTTCGCCCATCGCACGATCCCTGAGTTCCTCGTGGCGCATGCCGTGCTGGACACCGACATGGGGCTCGATGTCGCCGATTTGGACTTGTCCCGCGAGGCGTATGCCTTCGTGCAGGAGGGCGAGCGGTTGCGGGCCAGTCAGGGGCAGATCGTGGCCCCGAGCCTCGGACTGCGCGGGGCGCGGCTGCGCTTCGCGGGCTCGGCCGTTGAGTTCGTGCGAAAGGAATTCGGCATCGAATTGGTCGCCATCGCGCCGGGCGAGTTCTCGATGGGATCGCCCGATTCGGAATTGGGGCGGTCGTCGGACGAGGTCCCGCACTCGGTCCGGCTGACGCGCGAATTCTGGATCGGGAAGTTCGCGGTGACCCAGGCAGAGTACCAGGCCGTGATGGGCGAGAATCCGAGCCATTTCAAGGGCGACCGTCGGCCGGTGGAGTATGTCGATTGGGAGCAGGCGTCGACGTTTTGTCGCAAGCTGACCTCGCTCGCCCGGGAAGCCGGCGTGGCTGGCGAGGGGTGGGAGTTTCGTCTGCCGACGGAGGCGGAGTGGGAGTACGCCTGTCGGGCCGGGACCACGAGCGCGTTCAACGATGGGTCGGCGTGCTCGGTTCCCCAGGGCAAGGACCCGGCGCTGCTCCGGCTCGGCTGGCATGGTGAAGGCGGGAAGGGCAAGACTCACCCAGTCGGCGAGAAAGCTCCGAATGCGTGGGGTCTCCATGACATGCACGGGAATGTCTGGGAGTGGTGCGCAGATCAGGCGGCCGTCCAGAATAGCGCGGTCGTTACGGACACCTACGTTGATGGGATTGTTGACCCATTTTGCACGAAGGGAGCGAGGCGTGTCGTGCGCGGCGGCGCTTTCTGGGGCAGCGCCGGGGGGTGCCGCTCGGCCGACCGGATCGCGGGCGGGCCCGGCGACCGGATCAGGTTTCTGGGCTTTCGTCTCGTCGCAGGTCAGCCGGTCCGGAGCGGAGCGCCCGGACTGGAGGCGCGAGGTGCAGCAGCACCGGTGCCGGAGGCACGCGCCGGAAGGGAGGGGGCGGAGCGGAGGAAGCGGGGAGGTGTGGGACTGGAGTGATCCGTTTCGTTCGACGACCCCCGCGACACACGGAGGTGGACGCCGTCTGCCTCGAATTCGGTCCCGAGTTCATTTCGAAAATGACTGACGGTGAAGAGAGAGGATTTGTTCGTCGGGTTCAGCATTCGAAATCGGTCGGTGAGAGGTTGTCCAAAGCGATGTGAAGGCGGTCGTCGTCGGTTCGATACTGGTAGCAGTGGATCTACCTGTCGCCCTCGCCAAACCGCTCCTACCCCGGTTCTCGCCTGATCTCGCAGCGGTTTCGCTGGCCGGTCAGGACACGAAAATGCCCCCCGAGGTCTCCGGGGGGGTCGTGGCGCTGGGCGCGTGGCCTACTTCTTCGCCGGGACGAGTTCGAACACCCGGGCGTAGAGGCGGACGCGGCCGGTGATCCGGCGGGTGATCTTCACCGCCTGCGCCTCGGAAAGCTTGAAGGCGGCGGCGAGTTCCTTGGCGATGGCGTCCCGATCCTTGCCGGTCAGGAACAGGTGGGCGACGAAGCCGCCCTTGGTCTCCTTCAACTCGGCGAGGGTGGTAGGTAGGCGGTCGGTGCTCTCCCCGTCGGCGTCGGACTTCACCGCTTTGGCCGCCTTCGCGGGCTTCTCGACCTTCGCCGGGGCGGCTGCCGGCTGGGTGGGAGCCTGCTCGGTCGCGGGGGCCGGGGTCGCCTTCTTCGCCTTGGCGGCTTTGGGTTCGGTCGTGGTCTTCGGGGTCTCGTTGGCTTCGGTGGTCTTCTTCATGTTGGTCTTGGCCGGTGCGGGAGTTTGGTTGATCCGCTCCGAACGTGAGTTTCGCTACGGTGGGAGGGTGGGAGTGTCCAAGGGTTCTTCGAGGATTCCATGGAGGGGGCTCAGTAGAACGTCCCCAGTTCCCGGAGCGAGGCCCACGGGCACGGATGGTCGGGAGCGGACCGGCCGACCACGACATGGTCGAGGACCTCGATGCGGATGATCCGGCCCGCCTGAATCAACTCCCGCGTGGCGCGGATGTCGGCGTCGGAAGGTCTCGGGTCCCCGGATGGATGACTGTGCGCGACCACAACCGCCGAGGCGTTTCTCAAAATGGCGGTGCGAAAGATTTCACGAGGCGTCATCAGCACGGTGTCGAGGGTGCCGATGCCCGCCAGATGGAAGCCGGTGGCCGCCTGCGCGTGTTCAAGTGGATGACGCACAGGCATTCGACTTCGAGCGTGTACCACGAGGCGGTGGCGATGTTCGCCATCCAGTAGTCGTAGATGCGGTCCGGGGAGTCGCAGCAGGCGATGGGCACCGGAAGTTCGCGCAGACGAATGACGCCGAACTCGTGGTTGTCCTTGGAGCGGCGTCGGCGAGGGGCGGCTTCGCTCATGGTGAGCTCAGGGGAATGAAGCCTTGGTTGTGCTCCGCGATAGCGCGGTCGTAGGCGTCCTCGATGACGGCCTGAAGCATGTCGCAGTACACGTCCCGGTGGCAGGCCACCACCATTGAACCCGCCTTCCGGGCCGCGTGCCCCTCGACCAGCCAGACGGTGTAGGTGTCGTCCGGTTCGTAGGCGATGATGAGGGTCCACGCCCGGCCGGGTTTCCCGTTCACTCGCGCTTCAAGGCCCATGTCGAAATCGACGCGAGGCGGGCCTGCCTCCGAAGTGAGGCGCGAGGGATAGGCGGAGCGGTACTCGCCGTCGGGCCGGGCGCAGCGGTACCGGAATTGGCTGGCGCCGATGTAGGTGAAGGCGCCACGGAGTCCGAGGCCGCCGGCTTGGTCGATGATCGTGCGGATGGTTTCAGGAATCGAAGCAGGTTCCATACAGCGAGCCTCGTAAGCGGCACGCCGGGCATCCGCGCCGCTGGGCCCGCCGGAGAGCAGCGATGGGAATTCCGGTCGCGGCCGCGCAGGCAGTGAAGTTGTCGTACTCGTCCTGGACGCCCAAATCTCGATCCCGCTCGCGATAGTACCGGAGCAACCCCTGGATGGCCGGGACGAGCGGGTAGACGTTCTTGACCGGGCGCGGCAGCCAACCGTCGGCGGCGTGACGGCGCAGGTGGCGTTCGGACAAGCCGGCAAGGCGAGCCAACTGCGAAGCGGTGATTGTTCCGGGTTCAGGCATGGGTCAGGGGGCGGTGGCGGTCGAGATGCGTGGGCGTGCCGAAAACGCCTTCAGCAGGCCATCGGAATTCGGTCGGTTTCCGTGACCGGCGGCCGAGTTGACCTCGCGGATTCATTGGGGTTTCCAGATGGATTTGTGACCACGTGCGCGTTTTTGCGAATTTGTATCGTTCACGCGCACATTCAGGGCTGATGCCACACCTCAACCCCACCGGGGGTCCTAAAGAGATTACTTACCCCCCACCGGCCGGGGTACGAGGCACCCTGCCTCGCCTGCGCTCTGCCGGTCCTCGTGCGTTTTCAACGAAGGCAGGACGTTGTCCTTTGACCCGGCGCTGTTGGCAGCCTCTCGCAGCCTGAGGCAACGGCCCCCGCAGGCCCGTCCAGCGCGGTCAAAGTGCGGTTCGAGGTGCATCGTTTCACCCAAGGCGGGAACGTTGTCCTTTGCGCCAGTTCCAGGCGTGGCCCTGACCGCGGTGACGCCATCCGAGAACGCGGCTGTAACGGCCGGTGTGCTTGGCAGCTTGGCAGGCGTGACGTTGGCCCGGCGCGCCAGTTCCGCGAGGGACGGCCCACCCGGGAAGTAGTCGGGGTCCAGCACCCAAGCGAGGGCGATGAGCCGGAGGCCGAGTGACTTCGGCCAGAGGCGCCGCTTGTCGTACACGGGCACAAGGATCTGGATGAGGCGTCGCACCGTCTGGGCGAGGCTCTTGTCGGTCTGCTCGGCCCGGGCGTCCTCGCTCAGGCGTTCGAGGAGTTGCTCCCACTCCAGGTCCTGGTCGGGGGCGTTGAGTGGGTCGCGGTTCTTGGCGATCCGGCTCTCGTCGAAGGGTTGCTTCACGTCGTATGCTCCTGGGGTTGGCTGCTCGTGGCGTTCGACGCAGGGGTCGCAGTAGCGCTTGGGGTGGAAGACCCGCCCATGGATGACGAGCGGAAGGGCGGTGAAGGGTTGGCCGCATTCCCCGCAGGCGCGGGTGATGGGGGAAGTCACGGAGGTGGCTGGGGATGTCGGCGGGTTCTTCGGGAGTGTC
>JBBQML010000181.1:0-7812 GCA_038328885.1 Verrucomicrobiota bacterium
AATTCAATTCTACCGAAAGAGATTTGGACACAGCTTCATACGCCGCCGACAGATGCTGACTATGCACTCGGATGGAGTATCGTCGACTCGGCCATGAAGAACAGCGCGAACTTGAACCCGGAGTACTCGATGAAGTACCCCGCCACGATCTCCGACTCGCCTTCGGGCAGGTCGAAAGGAGACCGGTTCGACTCGGCGAACGCCGAGACAAGGAAGATGAAAAAGGCCGCCAGTCCCCAGGGCGTGAACACCGTCCAGCGTGCCAGCCACCCCCCCTCCGCAACCCCCTGGGCCTTCACGATGTCCACCGTGGAAAGCGAGCCCGCCATCATCACCACGCCAATCGTCGACAGGATGAAGGGCAGTTCGTAGCTCACCATCTGCGCGATCGCGCGCATGGCGCCCAGCAGGGAGTACTTGTTCCGACTCGACCAACCCGCCATGAAAACGGCGAGTTCGGTCGAGGCGCCGGCCGCGAAGAAAAACAGCAGCCCCGCGTCGAGGTCCAGGACGACCATGTTGCGACCGAACGGAATCACGAGGTAGGTCAGCACCACCGGTACCAGCAGGGCCAGCGGCGCCAGGAAATGGACCACCCGATCCGCCGTCCGCGGCACGATGTCCTCCTTGGTCAGCGCCTTGATCCCGTCCGCGACGAACTGCAGGAACCCGAACGGCCCCACCCGGTTGGGGCCGAGCCGGTTCTGAATCCGGGCGATCCCCTTCCGCTCCACCACCGTGGTCAGGCCGAACAGCAGTCCAAACGTGGCCAGGATCGCCCCCAGGGGGATGACCAACCCCGCCAACGGACGGAGGCCCTCCGGCAACAGGGCAACGACTCCCTGCAGGAGGTTCACGAAGACCTGGTCGATCGATGAACTCATCGTCATGGGCGCCGCCGATGGACCGCGCATTTCAGGCGGTCTTCCTTACCGCGAGAAGCAGATTCTCCGGGAACCGATGAATCGGTGGACGGTGCGTCGTCGGTAGCCGAAGGCGGAAGGCGGAAGGCGATGGACGATGGACAGCGGGCCGGCAGCGGCTGGTACGGCCAACCCCCCGGTCCCGACCCCCTGCCGGCCCCCCTGCCGGCCATGACGCCCTCCCCACGACGCACGACGCACGAGAAACGACGTTCACGGTCCCGCCGCCGCCCTGGGCTCGGCTTTTGCCTCGGCAGCCGCCCGAGCCTTCGCCTCGATTCGGGCCCGCTCTTCCTCCCGCCGGACGTCGATTTCTCCAGCCTCGGTCGGGTGGAGCCGCTGGAAGTACGTGTTGGGCCGCGCCAACTGATCCCGCCCGAGCAGCAACCCGCCGAAACGGTCCACGGTGCTCAACTCAAATTCCGTGTTCATCTTGATGGCGTCGAAGGGACAAACCTCCACGCAGATCTGACAGCTCATGCAAACCGAGATGTCGATGTCGAAGGTCGCCGGATGAAACTGCGGCTTGCCCAGGTGGTCCGGCTTCTTGTCCCGGCTCTTCTCGATGTAGATGCACTGGGGTGGACACTCTTTCTCGCAGATCTGGCACGCCACACAGCGCAACCCGGCATACGGGTCCGTCCCGTCGAACACCAGGAACGGAAACTGCCGCGCGTTCTCCTTCATCGGCACCCGCTGCTCCGGGTACTCCACGGTCGTCAAACGTTCCGCGTCGAGGTAGGAACCCACGAAGTTCCTCCCCGTCTCAATCAATCCCTGGATGATGCCAGCTCCCAGCATAACGTGTTGGCGATCAGGTTGTCCTCGGGTTTACGGCGACCGCCGGTTCAACAAGGCCCCGCGCCTCGAAGCCGCCGTGGTAACACGGCGCGGTCGTGGGGTTGTTCCGGCTTCATCTCGGTCGATGCATACGATCTCACAGTTCTCTCCAAGGCCAGCTCGCCTGACCGCCCGCCTCAGCGGTCAACCTCCCCCAGCACGATATCGATGCTGCCAAGGATGATCACGGTGTCGGCGACATTCTGCCCCAGGCAAAGATCCTCGAGAACGGTCAGATTGATCAGGCTCGGCGGCCGGACACGGTAGCGGTACGGGTTCGGCGAGCCGTCGCTGATCAGGTAGAATCCCAACTCGCCCTTCGGCGATTCCAAACGTCCATAGGCTTCCCCCGCCTTGGGCCGGAAGCCGCGAAGCTTCGCCTTCGGGTCGATGATCGGCCCCGCAGGGATGCCGGCAAGCGCCTGCTTCAGGATGCCCAGGGACTCGCGCATCTCCAGGATGCGTAGCATGAATCGGTCGTAGGTGTCGCCGTGCTCCCCCAACGGCACCCGGAACTGGAACTGCGGATAGATCCCATACCCATCGACCTTGCGCAGATCGTAATCCACGCCCGCCGCCCGCAAACAGGGGCCCGTGATCCCCGCGCTGACGGCCAGGTCCGCGCTCAGCACCCCCACCCCCTGCGTGCGTGACATCAGGATCTCATTGCCTGTGAGGAGCCGCTCGAACTCATCCAAAAACCGCGGGAAACGATCCACGACAGCGCCGACATCCTCCAGCCAACCGGGGGGCGCGTCGCAGCGGCAGCCACCGAAACGCATGTAGTTGCACATCATGCGCGCACCGGTCAGCGACTCGAACAGGTCGAGGATCCGCTCCCGCTCGCGAAAGCCGTACATCAGTGGGGTTCCCGAGGCCCCCATGTCCTGCATGAGGAAACCCACCAGGCACACGTGGTTCTGGAGGCGCGTCAACTCCGCCGTGATGACCCTGAGGTACTCGGCGCGCTCCGGAACCAGGATCCCCGCCAGCCTCTCCACCGCCAGGGCGTAGGCCCAGTTGTTGCTCAGGGAGCAGAAGTAATCGAGCCGGTCCGTATAAGGCATCGAGCCGAGGTAGGTCGTTCCTTCGGCTATCTTTTCGTGGTTCCGGTGCAGGTATCCGAACACCGGCTTCAGCCGCACCACCGTCTCACCGTCGAGCACCACGTCCATTCGGAACACCCCATGGGTCGAGGGGTGCTGCGGCCCCATCGAGATCTCCAGAAGCGTGCCGCCCTCCGACATCCGGTCATCCGCCACGAATCCATACCCACCCGCAGCCGGGTGAACACCGCCGCCAATCGGGTTGGGTTCGAACCCGGGCACAATCATGCGCCAGCCTCCGGGGCTCGCCGGTGCGCCGTGGCACGCTCCAACACGTGATCGTGCGCGGTCGGCTCGTACTCGTAGTCGTCCGGCTCGACGTAGTCCCTCCGCATCGGATGGCCCGTGAAGGAGTCCCACATCAGCAACCGTCTCAGATCGGGATGGCCGCGGAAGCGAACGCCGAACAAGTCGAAGACCTCCCGCTCCTGCAGTTCGCAGGAGCGCCAAACGGGCGTCATCGACGGCACCTCAGTGCCCTCCAACCGGTCGGAGGTGCGGACGCGGAGCACGACCGGTCCGTGCTTCCGGGACATCGAATAGAGGTGGTAAACCACCTCCAGAAAGCCGGGAACCGTCCGCGTTTCCTCCACCTCGCGCTCCTCGCCGCCGATCGTCCGACGGACCTTCATTTTCTCGGTCCGTTCCGGCCAATCAACGCCCGTCACGTTCGAGCAATAGTCCAGCCTCAGCTCGGGGTCATCACGCAGCCAGCATGCAACGCCCGCCAGGTGATCCCTCCCCACCAGCAGGGATTGCGGACCGGAGGCAGCCCCGTTCGGCAGCACTGAAAGCTCCACTCCAGGCAGGGCGTCGAGCAGGCGGGCGCTGACCTCGGTGGCGGAAACCATGACTTGAGAGGAGCGTCCGGTGAGCGTGGATCAAGCGTTGCCGGACGACCGCACCACCAGAGGCGGGCGCCAAAGCTGCGGGTTGAAGGGCGGAACGATGTCCCGCGGCCCTGGTGTGGGCACCGGAAACTCGCTGGGAGCCTCCGCCCGCAGGTGCCGTGGGCGCCCCGGTCCCGTCAGGTCTTGCGCGCCCATTACCTTCTGCAGCGTCATCAGCGCATGAAGCAGCGCCTCCGGACGCGGAGGGCAACCCGGAATGTGCACATCCACCGGCAGGTATCGGTCAATGCCCTTGAGGACGTTGTAGCCCTGCTTGAACGGCCCGCCCGAGATCGCACATGCGCCCATCGCAATCACGTACTTCGGTTCCGCCATCTGGTTATAGAGCCGCACGATCTGCGGCACCATCTTCTTGGTCACTGTCCCTGAAACGATCATCAGGTCGGACTGACGGGGGGACGGTCGGAACACCTCCGAACCGAAACGGGCCATGTCAAAGCGGGCCATGGTGGTCGCGATCATCTCGATGGCGCAGCAGGCCAGACCAAACTGCATCGGCCAGACGGAGTTCTTCCGCCCCCAGTTATAGATTTCCTGCAGCGACGTCACGATCACCCCCGGGGCGCGAAGTCCGGCACTGACCGCAGGCGCCTTTTCGTCCGCGGGTCCTGGCTCTAGCGCCATTGTAGAACTCCTTTCCACCACGCCCACGCCAACCCCTCGACCAGGAGGAGCAAGAAAACTCCCATCGCCAGGACCGCTCCGAAGGAAAGCCCGGAATACGCGACCGCGAATGGGATCAGGAAGACGCTTTCCACATCGAACACGAGGAACACGATGGCGTAGAGGTAGTAGTCAACGCTCTGGTAGCCGCCGGGATCGCCGCTGGAGGCCAGCCCGCACTCGTAATTCGCGCACTTCTCGGGTCCGGGTTTGCGGGGTGAGAAGCATCGGGCCCAAAGCGCCGCGAGCGCCAAAGGCACCAACCCCATGGCGACGGCCATCAGGGCAAAAGTCAGCGCGACTTCGAGCGGAAACTGTCGCACGGGCTCCATAACTCCTTCATCACAGCGGCACGATCCCCGCCGAGTCAATGCCGCGCTTGGAACCGCGCGGCGGGCCGACCGAAAGGCAGGGCTCTTGGTGGGCTCTTGCGCCCCTGGCCTCTTGGAGGGTTCCGCTAGATCAAAACGCCTTCCATGCTCCCGCGCCGTCCGCGCCCCGCCGGCACCACCTGCGCGAACTCCACCCGGAGCATACCGTCAAATATCGTCAATCCAAGGCGGACAAAGAATAAGGCCGCCCACCTGGGCGGCCTTGAACCTACACTTCAGCAACACGTTACTTCTTGCGACGGATCAGCAGCAGACCCGCGCCGAGAAGACCGAGAGCAGCAATGGAGGGCTCAGGGATCACAGCAGAAACAGTGAAACCCGTCAGCCCGACCATGGGGGCCGGAGGCGTCAGACCGCCACCCGTGGTGACAGTAACGATAGCAGACTCACCATAGCCGCCCATACCCGCGGCCTTGACGGCGGCGTAATCATTGCCCAGAGAGGTCAGCCAAGCCACGGCCCGGACCTGAGCTGTGCCACCTTCGGCGACGCCAGGAATCGTACGCGCATCACCCACCCAGTAGCCCTTGCCGGCGTCGGGGGTGCTACGGAATGCGATCGGCGCACCAACAGCGGCCAGCGCGCCACCCACCGGACCAGCGAACAACTGGGCCTGATAGGTGCCATCAGCCGGCATCGGATCAGTCGCAGTCGCGTAGAACACGCGGGCGTCCAACGTCCCGGTGATCCTGTTGACAAAGTTAACAGTTCCCTGCGCGTAGGCGGAAGCAGCCAGGAGCAGTGCACTGAACGTAACGAGGCAGTGTTTCATGTCAGGTTTGTTTTATCGAGTGTTGAGATAATGGAATCGTGGAGGCACGGAGATCAGTTCACGCTGAACGTACGATCCCAGCTGCCGGCCGCCGACTTATTTACAAAGAAGCCTTCGCCCACCGCGATGGTCGGCTCGCCGCCGCCGAATTCGCCGAATTCGACGCCGTTCGGGGACTTGTACCCCTGGGTCGCGACATCCCACTGATAGACAACGTCGCCGTCCGCAGCCGGGAACTTGAGGTCCGCCACCAGCTTGCCCGCCTGCGGGACCTGGGAGCTGATCAGATTCAGACCTTTGGCCAGCGCGGTCGCCAAGGTGCCCTGAGGAACCTCGCCGACAAACGTCGCCGTCATCGGTGTCGCGCCGTTGTTCTGCAGGAAGAAGCCCTCACCAGGCTTAACCACCTGATTTGGGTCGCCCCATGCGCCGAATTCCACGCCGTTGGCGGAGAACCCACCCGCCTGAGTGTACTTGAAGACAACCGTACCGTCCGGGGCCGTCGGAAGAACTTCCGAAAGCTTGTTACCGCCGGAGTTCAGCTGGTTGGCCGCCAGAACATAGCTCTTGGCCGGGACCGTGATGTTGATGTAACCGACGGCATTGACCGAGTACACTTGGCCAACCGCGCCAAGCGAGCCGGCCACACCGATGGCTGCTGTCGTAAGGATGAGTTGAGTTCTCATTTGTGTTGCTGCTCGTGTTTCCGTGTGTGCGACGAACGATTCCAGAGGGAGGTTTTGATGTCAAAACTTTTTTTCTCCAAAGCCGGCCCTCACCCCAACCAAGTAACTTTTTTGCCGCCAAACGCTTAAGCCACCCCCCAACGACCCGCCCCAACGCTCCCTCCCGGCCTCGACAGTTCTCATCTTGGACCCCACCGCCGGATCTCAAGGGGATCGCGTGGCAGCAGAAAGAGAAGCCCAGAACCCCATCTCCAAGTGCTTGGTAGCCAGGGCCGATCGATGAACCGCAAGCTCTTTCGGTGGGACTGCTCACGCCCTGCCCGCCAGCCTGACCACTTCCGCCAGGTTGAGGGTCCGGCTGCGTTGCTCGATCTGGGGCAGGTACTGTTGCTGGAGCCCGCGCGCCTGCCCCAGAAGCGTCCGGAATCCCTCCTGAAGCTGAAGTCCGCTCAACGTCCGGCCTCCCGCGTAGTAGCGTTGCGCCAACTGCCCGAGCGCCCAGGTGGTGGCGAAGGCCATCGCGCTCCCGGTGACCGCACCTGCGAGGCCCCGGCCGAGCCCGCCCGCCACCTTCCCGAGCAGCCCTTTCATGAGCTTGGTCGCGTAGCCCTCGAGCACCTGCGAGGTCATCCCGATGCCGGCCGCGGCCAGAAATTCGCCGATGTGCCCGCGGTCGAGGGAATGCCCGTGGCTCTGCCCGATGCGGTAGACCAGCCGCATCTGCAGCGGGATGATCGCCATGGTCGCCAGGGAGCCTGGGAGCAACTCCAACGCTCCAGCGAGGATCGCGTGGTTCAGGATGGTGGCCTCGACTTCCTGATTTCGGGGCCCCGCTGCAAGGAGCGGGCCCGCCGCTGCCCGGCCCACGGTGCCGGCGCCGAGCACCGGTGGCAACGCGGTCTCGGCCAGGGCGTCGGCCTGACGATGGAGCGGGGCCGCCGCGGCCTCGTCGATGTGGAGCAACGGGCGCAACTCCCGCAGAAACGCGCCCTCCGTGTCGTTGAGCTTCCCGTCGGCCTCGCAGACCCCGAGGGCCATCTCGTAGGCCAGCAGCCGGCCCTCCGGGGAGGTGATCTGGCTGGCCAGATCCCGGCTGTTCACCCGCCGCATCAGGACCTCGCGATAGAGTTCCAACGCGTTGATGGACGGGTTCTTGAACTCTTCGAGCAATCGTCGGATCCGCTCCCTCTCCGCTTCACTGTTGGTCCCGTCGGAAAAGGCGGCCATCAGGCAGAGTCCCACCAGCGCCCGTTGTTCGGCTTCGGTCATGGTCGAACTCTACCACCCTGGTGAGGGCAGGCGAGTGGCGAGAAATTTCGTCGCAGTGCGCCCTTGCACCCGACCCCCGCGACGGGTTCCCTTCCCGGCCCTATGCTTCGAGCCGGAATCGTCGGATTGCCCAACGTCGGGAAGTCCACCCTCTTCAACGCCCTGACCCGCACCCGGAAGGCGGAAGCGGCCAATTACCCATTCTGCACGATCGATCCGAATATCGGCGTGGTGATCGTGCCCGACGACC
>JBBQML010000182.1:0-7804 GCA_038328885.1 Verrucomicrobiota bacterium
CCGTGGGGCTGTTGTATGCTAAAATTTACCCACCGGCCGTGCGGGCCCGTGGCGGGCAGCGGCGCCGCACGCCGACGCACTGGCCGGCAGCCCAGCCGTCACTCGATGGGAAGCATTCACCGCCCCGTCAGCCAGTCCTCGAAGCGGTCCGCCTCCCGCACGACTTCCACCCGGTCACCCTCGGTCCATACCACGGGAGCAAGGCCATGTGAGAAGCGGGTCTCCCAACTCGTCTGGTACGCCCCGGCATCGAACCAGAGCAGGACGTCCCCGACCCGAATGCCCGTGGGGAGTTCGTGATCGCCCAGGTTGTCGAAGGCCATGCAGGTCGGCCCGCAGAGGAGGGTGCGCACGCACTGCCCGCCACGACGCATCAGCGGCGCCACCGCGTGGCGCTCCCAGGTGGCCACCAGGGCGTGCAGGGTTCGACCGCCGTCGCAGATGAGCGTACGGGCGCCGCGGCCCTCCTTCACGTCGAGCACCCGCACCGCCAGCACCGCGCCCGGAGCCGTGAGCCACCGGCCGTTCTCGAGCCAGAACTCGCGCAGTGAAGGATGGCGCGACCGGGCTTCCACCAGCACCTGCCGCAGGCTTGCCAGGGAGAAGCCAGCATCGACCAGCGTGCCCCGGCGCGTGGCGACCCGCGACGGGGGAAAGCCGCCACCGAGATCCAGCACCGACGGCGCCCAGCCCACCGCGGCCGCCCGGTCCATCGCCTCCTCGGCCGCCTCACGGTAGTAGCGAGCCTCCGGGACGTTGGTACGCAGGTGGAAGTGCAACGTCTCCACGGTCAGGCCTGCCCGCTGGAGCAGTCGCGCGGCAGTCCCCAGTTCGTTCCCGAGCAGGCCGAACTGGGCGCGCACACCAGGAAACTCATGGTTGTCCTCGGCCGCCGTGCTCACCCGGATCCCCACCCGCCAGCGAAGGCGCCGCGCCAGCGGCAGCAGTTCGCGCAGTTCAGTGAGGGAATCGAAGTTCACGCGCATTCCGGGGCGGCTCTGTTCCCGCAGCCATGTGTGTTTGACCGGACCGTTCAGCAGGACATCGTCGGCGGAGAAGCCCAACCCGGTCACCGCCTTCCCTTCGAACTCCGACACCACCTCGACTCCCCCGCCCCGCGCCTGCCACCAGCGCACGGCCGCCCTCAGCGGAAGGGTCTTGAACGACCACCAATGCCGGATGGGCAAGCCCGCGAACGCCTCGTCGGCGAGAGCCTGCCGCGCCGCCATGGGTTCGGGGGCGAAGACGAAACAGGGCGTCCCGGCCTGCCGCAGCGCCGCTGCCACCCGACCGCGCCAGAAGCCCAACTCCAGTCGGTCGAGGAGCGCCCCTTGACCCGCAGTCCCCCGACCGGCCCCACGAGATCGCGCACGCATGGTGGGAGGCTAGTGAGGCCGTGAGGCCTCCGCCAAGGCACCAGCGAACCCGACGAATCCGACTGGGGAAGCGCAGGACGCAGGCGGCGTGGGCTTCCGTGGTCGGCGTTTTCTCCGCCCGGTTTTCCTCGTGTTCCCCGCGTTGGAACGTGGCCTTTTGGGGGGGCGGCGAAGGGCGCCTCCGGAGGGGCTCCGGAGGGGCTCCGGAGGGGATTCGCCGGGCCAAGTTCCCCTTTCCGCGCCTCACCACTCCTCTATGCTGAGCCCCACATGAGTTCCGCGGTTCAGTTTGCCACAGACAATCTCCCCGATACCGGGGGCCACTTCGGAGCCTACGGCGGTCGTTACGTGCCCGAGACGCTGGTTCACCCCCTGGAGGAATTGGCAGCGGAGTACATCCGCTGCCAGGGGGACCCTGAGTTCCAGCGCGAATTGAGTTACTACCTCCGCGAGTTCGTCGGCCGCCCAACCCCGCTCTACTTCGCCGAGCGACTGACCCGCGAACTCGGCGGCGCGAAGATCTATCTCAAGCGCGAGGACCTCCTCCACACCGGCGCCCACAAGATCAACAACGCGCTCGGCCAGGCCCTGATCGCGAAACGGATGGGCAAGACCCGGGTCATCGCCGAAACCGGCGCCGGCCAGCATGGCGTCGCCACCGCCACCGTTGCCGCCATGTTCGGCCTCCGCTGCGTGATCTACATGGGTGCCGTCGATTGTGACCGGCAGGCGCTGAACGTGTACCGCATGAAGATGCTTGGGGCCGAGGTTGTGCCGGTGCATTCCGGCCAGAAGACCCTCAAGGAAGCCGTCAACGAGGCCATGCGTGACTGGGTCACCAACGTCCGCCACACCCACTACATCCTGGGCACGGCGTACGGCGCCCACCCCTACCCGGTCATGGTCCGGAACTTTCATCGCGTCATCGGCGACGAGGCCCGCCGCCAGATCCTGGAACTGGAAAAGCGCCTGCCCAGTCTGCTGCTGGCCTGCGTTGGCGGCGGTTCCAACGCGATCGGGCTCTTCTATGCGTTTCTCAACGATCCGGAGGTCCGCATGTGCGGCGTCGAGGCCGGAGGATTCGGCATCGTCCCCGAGCAGCATGCCGCCCGCTTTCAGGGCGGTTCGCTGGGGGTCCTCCAGGGCACCCGCAGCTACATCCTCCAGGACGAGCACGGACAGATCCAGTCGACGCACAGCGTCAGCGCGGGTCTCGACTACGCGGCCGTGGGACCCGAACACGCCTGGCTGCACGACCGGGGGCGGGTTGAGTATACCTACGCCACGGACGACGAGGCGTTGGACGCGTTCACCCGGTTGGCGCGGCTCGAGGGGATCATTCCCGCCCTGGAGTCGGCCCACGCCATCGCCGAGGCCATCAAGCGGGCCCCTGCCCTTTCCCCGGACGCGTTGGTGGTGGTGAACCTCTCGGGCCGAGGAGACAAGGACGTGGCGCAAGTGGCGTCCAAGCTTGGCCTCCAAATGCCCGTCTGAACCGCGGATCAGGATCCCCGACCCCCGACCTCGGACCTCCGACCTCGGACCTCGGATCCCCAACCTCGGATCCCCAACCTCGGATCCCCGACCTCGGACCTCGGACCTCGGACCTCCGACCTCGGACCTCCGACCTCGGACCTCGGATCCCCGACCTCGGATCCCCGACCTCGGATCTTTCCCCGGCTTTCGTCTTGTCAGCATTCCCGCCCCCGCGTAAGCGCTTAGCCCGTCGGATGCGTTCTTTGAAGGGTGGGGAGTGATTCCCGCCCGGTTCGGTTCAAGATTTGGTTCAAAGATTTGGTTCGATACGCCGGCAGATGTTCGGGAACCCCGTGAGAATCGGGGACGGTAGCGCCACTGTATCAGGCAACAGACCCCCAAGAAGCCACTGGTCGAGAGGCTGGGAAGGCGGGGGCGAGGCTAGAGGCCTGGAGTCAGGAGACCGATCTGCCAGCACTCGTCCGTTCGGGCGTTCACCACGGGATTTCCCGGGTGGGTGGTCCGGAACACTGCTCCGCCCAAGAGCAGGATGAGGCCAGCCGACCGGCGTGTAGCCGGGAACCCCTACGAATGAACCTGGTTCGTCCGGTGGGGAGCGGGTTCGGGTCAAGGGTCAAACCCTGCCTCCCGCGCTGGCCTTGCATCAATACCGTCCGCGCCTGGGCGTGCGGACCTGAGAAGGCCAGAAATGAAGCTGAATCCGTCCGTCGCGGCGCTGCTGCTTGCCAGTGCGCCGTTTGTTCTGTCGTCGTCGTCGATCCCCATCGTCGCCGCGGTTCCCAACCATGCGGCTGCGGTGGTCCAATACTTCCCCGGCACGGGCGCCTCCGCCGGCTACGATCAACCCTCGGCGGTGCTCGGTGAACCCTCCCGCCTCACCCCCGGCGAGTATGGCGGGCCGGTGGATCCTTTCAGCAGTCCCTGGCAGCCCGGCCAACTGGTCTCGGTGGGCACGGGCGGTTCACTTACGGTCCGGTTCGCGGACCCGGTCTGGAACCTCGCCGGCAACCCTCGTGGCCTCGACTTCCTCGTTTTCGCCAGTGCCGCGTTCCTGATCGTCAACGGCGACTACACCGGTGGCGGGATCACCGATGGCAGCCTCCTCGGCGCGACCGAGGGCCTGAGCCGGGTGTCGGTCAGCGCCGACGGGGTTTCCTTCTTCACGCTGGATCCGGCGCTGGCGCCAGGGCCGGATGGGCTTTTCCCCACCGACGGGTCGGGTGACTTCACGCTCGCGGTGGACCCGACGCTGGGGGAGTCCGACTTCGACGGACTCGATCTCGAGGGCATCCGGGCGCTGTACGCCGGTTCGGGCGGAGGTATTGGCTATGACATTGCCTGGGCCCGCAACGGGATCGGCGAGGCGGTCCACCTCGACCGAATCGAGTTCGTCCGCCTCGAGGTGCTTTCGGACCGCGTGGAGATCGACGGCTTCTCCGCCGTCCCGGAACCCTCGACCACCCTCCTCCTGCTGGCCGGCCTGAGCCTCTGGCTGTTCCTCGCGCCCCGCCGTCGTCCGGCAGCCCGATGAAGCCGCTCCACCTTCAGGGGGTGCTCCTTGCGGGGATCGTGCTGCTGGCCGGGGTGGCTCAGGCGGCGGAGCTCCGGGAGGATTTTGCCACCGACCCGCGGACGCGGGGCTGGGAGGTGCAGGGCGACGCCGCGCATTTTGCTTGGGACGCCGCCGGGCAACGGATGGGCGTGACCTGGGATTCCACGAGGCCGAACGCGTTCTTCGTCCTCCCTCTCGGCACCATCCTCACCCGCGGAGAAGACTGCCGTTTCGCCTTCACGCTCCTGCTGGAGGAACTCCGCACCGCCTCGCCGGAGTCCTCGTTCCAGATCGCCCTCGGCCTCATCCGACGGGCGGAGGCCCGGGCCACGAACTTCTTCCGGGGGGCCGGGGTCAACCCCGCGTGGGGTCCGCGAAACCTGCTCGAGTTCGATTACTTCCCCGGCAGCCAATCGATCACCCCGACGTTCTCCGGGGTGGCGGTGGGCACCAACAACCTGCGATGGGCGATGGTGAACCTGTTCCCCCTGGCGTTGACCCCTGGCGACCGTTTCCACGTCGAGATGTCGTTCACCGCCGCGGATCAACGACTCCTCCTGGCCGTCACCCGCAACGGTGCTCCCCAAGGCTCGGGCAGCATCCGGCTCGAGGAACGCTTCGGCGACTACCGCCTGGATGCGTTTTCGCTCACCAGCTACAGCGGCGATCACCAGCCCGCGGGGTACGGCGGACAGGTCTTTGCCCGGGGGTGGGTCGATGATGTGGAGGTCGACTTCCCGGACCCGCCGTTGGGCCGGCTTCGGATCGCGCGGGACGTCGGCGGATCGCTGGGCTTCCGGGCCGCCGTCGTCCCGGGTTGGCGGGCGCGCCTCGAGCACCAGGCCCCGGGGGATGCCTGGCACCTCCTGCCGCAAGAGGCAGCCGTCGACGGGGATTCCTGGGTCTTCCAGGACCCACCCTCCGCCCTTCAACCCGGCGGATTCTACCGGCTGGTCCTTGATCGCCCATGAACAGGACCTCAGGAACTCGCCCGTGCCGGGCCCGCCCGGAGCCCCACCGGTCGCCGGCTGAGGAACGTGGTTTCACGCTGGTGGAACTTCTGGTGGTGATCGCGCTCATCGCCCTCCTCGCCAGCCTGCTCCTGCCAGCGCTCGCCGGGGCCCGTCGCAGCGCGCAAGGAGCGCAATGCAGCTCGAACCTCCGGCAATTCGCGATCGCCGCCCAACTCTACTGGGATGACCACGACGGCGCGGCCTTCCGCTTCCGTGGAGCGGCCACCAACGGCGGCGACATCTTCTGGTTTGGGTGGCTGGAACGTGGCGCGGAGGGGGAGAGGGATTTCGACCCGGCGTCCGGGGTGCTGTGGCCCTACCTGGGCAGCCGCGGCGTGGCCTTCTGCCCGGCCTTCGGCGCACCGGGTCCCGACTTCAAACCCAAGGCCCTCGGCGGCACAGGCGGCTATGGCTACAACCTTGCGCTTTCCGGGCCCGACGACCAACCGTGCATCCGCCTGCAGTCCGTCGCCCGCCCCTCGGAATTCGCGGTCTTCGCCGACGCCGCCCAGGTGAACGACTTCCAGGCGCCCGCATCCCCCGAACGGCCGCTGCTGGAGGAGTTCTACTACGTGAACCAGAACGAGCCCACCGCCCATTTCCGTCACCGGGAGCGATGCGCGGTGAGTTGTGCCGACGGTCGTGTCGACCGCGCGACACCCGAGAGGGACTCCCTGGATCCGCGGCTTCCGATGGCCCGCGTCGGACGGCTCCCCGCAGGCCTGCTACGGCTGAGTCCGTGAGGCCAGGTCACCCCCACTTTTCCACCCTCAACTGCTCCTTCGGGATTCCGAGTTCCTCGAGCACCATGCGCTCGGCATGGGCCACGAGAGCGGTCGGGCCGCAAGCGTAAAAGACCGCCTTGGCAGAGTTGGTGAAGTGCTGGCGAACCCAAGCCGCCGAGATCCGTCCCTGACTGCCCGGCCAGTCGTCCTCCGGCAGTAGGCGCGTGCAGGTCACGTGAAAGCCGAAGTGCGGATTCTGCCGCGCCAATTCCTCGAACTCCGAGCGGAAGATGATGTCGGAGGGCCGCCGGACGCTGTAGAGGATCGAGATCCGAGTGGAAATCTGGCGCCGGGTCGCCTCGCGGACGAACCCCCGGAACGGCGTGACCCCGGAACCCCCGGCGATGCAGACCAGTTGCCGGTCCGGCTCCAGCACCGGCAGGAACCGTCCCACCGGCGGCAACACGCCCAACCGGTCGCCCGCCTTCACCCAGTCGACGATCCGGGTGCCCATCTTTCCCTCCCGCTTGACCGTCACCTCGAAGAAGCCGCGGTCCAAAGCGCAGGAGGAAAGAGAATACGCCCGCTTGTAGCCGTGCGAGTCCAGCCAGAACAAGGTGACAAACTGACCTGTCCTGAACTCCACGTCGTACCCCTCAGGCCAGCGTAAAAGCACGGTTTTCACGTCGGGCGCCTCCGAGGTGACCTTCTCGACCAGCATTTCGGTGATGACCTTGGCCATGTTCGGATCGGGGAATGCCGGGTGACTGGAAACGACAGCGAAGGCTCGGTGAAGGGGGTTCAGGCGGGGTTCTCCGACGAACCCGTGAGGCTGATCGACTCAGTCTCGGGGGTGGGCGGCGGGGTCGCCGCCGCGGACTTCGCCCCCCCGACGATCCTGACGATGATGGGTCGGAGCAACTGGCCCTGGAAAACGAACCCGGGCGCGACGGTCTCATCGACCAGCGCCCCGTCCGCCGGCCGTGAACCGTCCGCGGTCTGGTGCTTGCGCGAATCAAAGACCTCGTCCGGAGCCGCCGTGATGGGCACGAAGCCTACCCGGCGCAGCGAGTCCCGACAGGCGCCGTGGAAGCGGTCGATCTGCTCCACCAAGCCGGGTTGTCCGGATCGGACCGCCGCCATATGGAGCGCGAACACCTGATCCATCAGGCGGCCGACCGCCTGGAGCCACTCGCCCTCGGCACGGCGCATCTTCTCGATCTCGAGCTTCAGGGTGGCTTTCTCGGCATCGGCCGTGCGCGAGACCACAGCGGCAAAGGATTCGGCCTCACGGGCCAGGCGATCGACGATGCCCTTGGCCAGGTCCGCCGTCTGGGCGGCCCGGTCCTGCACCGATTGCCACTGGCCGGTGGCGGCGGCGATCTGCTCGGCCACCCCATCCAACTGCCCGAGACGCGCCGTGGTTTCCGCCAACTCGTCCGTCTGCGCCATCTTCAGGCTGGCCTCGTACTCGCGCAGAAAGGGCAGGACCGCCAGCCAACCGCCCAGGGCGACACACGCGGTGACCACCGCTCCCTCCCAGAACTGCAGCGGCCGACCCCCCACCAGCACGAGGATGGCCGCGGTCCCGATCAACATGGCGTCGGCGAACCAGAACGGCGCCTTGTTCAACCGGGGGGT
>JBBQML010000183.1:0-7770 GCA_038328885.1 Verrucomicrobiota bacterium
GCGCTTCCCACCAGGATAGTGGACACTCTTAGCAGATTTCTTGTAAGGTCTTCCCCAGTTCCTGCGTTCTCTGGTGGCCACCATGTCGCACCCAGTCGTCAGCACCCGGAAAATCTCCCAACTCCAGATTTCCGTGGAACCGACGGTTGTCAGGTCGACCACGTGCGCTCTCGAAGCTTCGGTGCCGCGCCTGGGGCGGCCGCTGACCGAGGGGTGCGTTTCCCGGTGGTTCACCAACGCAGCACGGAACCGATGAACAGCGTGAGGGAAGACGAACCATTGCGGACGACAGCCGCCGGCGAGGCGGCAGCGCGGGAATGGCAGTGGTCGACCGGGGAACCGGAATCGCCCGCCGGAAGCGCGATCGCAGGCTGCGTTGAGTACATCGGCCGGACCGCGCTGGTCGTTACAGGCCCCTACACCGGGGCGCGGTACCGGTTCGACCAGCCCGGCGCACGGCTGTCCGTCGATGCGCGCGACCGCCAGGCAATGCTCTCGATCCCGATGCTGCGCGCGGTCATCGGTTGACGGTCGGCTCCCTCCAGCCGATCCCTGAATCAAAATCGGAACTGCGGTTTGACCCTGCCCGGCCTTCCCCCGAGCCTGCGGGGTGCCAACCCTTGACGGAAAGGAGCTCCCGGTCGCCCTGCTGAAGGGACTGACGGGGCTGATCGAGCACGTGCCTGGTGCGGAACTGCTGATCTACGCCCAGGCGGAGCTGCCCTTCCAGGTCACCAAAGCCGCGGTGGTGCGGCAGTACCTTGCGGGCCAGTTGCCCGGCACCCGGGATATTCCACCGCGCCTGCTGGAGCTTATCCGGCGGAATGTTCCCGGGCGCCAGTTCCTCAAAGCGCTTGACCCGCTTCAGTTGGCGGAACTGAAGGTCCCCCTGATGGCCGTCCTCGGGCGGGAGAACGCAGCGCTCGCCTTCCTCCTCGATGACCGCCCGGAGGTGCGTCTGCTGGGGTGGGCCGTGGCCGACCCGAGCCTCACCTTGGACAGCCTCTCGCCGGATCGCACCCTCGCTGAGAGCCAGCTCCGCCTGAAGGCTTCACAGTGGCTCGCCAGCGTCGGCGTCGGTCCCGCGGGCGAGGGGGCATCGGGGACCCAGGCGGACACGGCGACGGCCGGACGGGGTGCCGTGGACGCCCCGGCCACTGAGCGGATCCAGCGGTTGGAGCGAATCGCCGAAGACCAGCGGCGGCGGCACCGGGAGGAAGTGCGGCAACTGCGTGCGGAAGTGGATGCCGAAAGGGCGGTTTGGACCCAGGAGAAGGACCGCCGTGAAGCCGAGTTGAGGTCGGCTCGCGAACTCGCCACCCAAGCCGGGACGACGCTGGCGGCGGAGCGGGAGGCCCGCGAGGTGGTCGTGACGAAAGCGCTGGTCGAGGAAAACCGGTCACTGCTCCGGTCTTGGCTGACCCAAGCCACCGTGGTGGAAGCGGAGGCCAGGACCAACGAAGCCGATCTGCTGGCCAGGGCTGCGTCGCTCTTGGAGGCTCAGGCGGGAGCGGACCGCCACTCCGGGAATCGGCGGCAGGTGCTGGAGAAGATCCGCAGGCTGGAGGCCGCGCGCCAGCAGTTGATGGAGGCTTCCCAGAATGCCCTGAATCCGCTTCCGGCGGTGAGCGCCCACGCGCGGAGGATCGCCGAGGAGGTCCAGCGGCTCGAGACCCTCCTGGGGGCGCAGGCTTCGGTATCTCCGATCACCCTCGAACTCGGTGCGCGGATCGCTGCCTGCACCGGCGCAGATCAGATCTCCGCGCTCCGACACGCTTTCGATGTCCTGCAGGATCACGACCTGATCCCGGCACCCGAGCAATTGGAATTGGAGCGTTCGCTGCTCCGACGTCTGAGCCTCCTCGCCGAGGTATCGCCCGTCCAGGCCTCGGAGACCGGTGAGCCGGGCTGGTCGCTGCGCGAGATTCTGCGGCGCCAGGGCCCGGTCCGGACCCTGATCGACGGTCACAACCTCGTTCTAAGCCTCCCCGAGTTCTTCGGGGATGCCACCGCGAGCCCGGAAGGGGAGCGCCGGGGGCGCGAACGCCTGACCGCTGCCGTGGTCCGCCTGGGAGAGCAGTATCCCTTCCTGGAACTCGAACTCATTCTCGACGGTCCCCGCGGGTCCGTGCAGGCACCGCGGTCCAACGTCAGGATCGAATACGCGGGAGGCACCGGAGGACAGCGGGCGGATCACGTGGTGCTGGGACGCCTTCGCCACCTCACCACCGCCGAGATCGGCCGACCGCGATTCCTGGTGACCGACGATCGGCAGTTGCGCGAAGAAGCATGCCAGGAAGGCGCCTGCGGCATCCGGACCCGGTCGTTCGCACTCCTGCTGGAAGATGCCGGCTGCCTCTCCCGGATGGGCCAGGGCCAGGGCCAGGGCCAGGGCCAGGGGCAAGGCGCCAAGACGCGTTGAACACGTGGCATCCCCGGAGGCGCCGGCAATGCCAGGCGACTCTCGAACCGCGGTTCCCACGATCAGCCGCGCCCCTGGCGCGGGTTCGCAGGAGGATTGGGCCGATTCCCTCCTCCCCTCCGCGGCGGGCGAGAGCCGCCCCTCGGACGTTGCGGGCGGGGTGCCTGGTTGCGGTCGGGTCCCGCTGCCCGACCGGAGGGCTTGGCCGCCGGTGCCGCCGGTGCCGCCGGTGCCGTCCCGCGGCTCACTCGACCCGGGGAGCGCTGGGGCGTTGCGGCAGGGGACCTGCGGGGCTGCCCGCCGATAGGGCCGCCTTGGCGCTGACGCGGAGCGGGGCGGTCCGTGCGCGGACGATCCCCGGAGCGTGCCTGGGGCCGGGCAGGGCGCGTGGACGACGCGGCGGCCGGCCGCGAACCGGCGCGGGCCGGCATGCGCCGGTCCCTCGCGGGCCGGTCATCCACCAGCCGGAAATCCACCTGCTTCTTGAAGGACTCCACCTTGGCCACCTGCACGGTGACCGCATCCCCGAGACGGATGACCCGCCGCGTGCGGCGTCCAACCAACTGGCTACGGGTGGCATCGAACAGATAGAAGTCATCATCCACGCTCGAGAGCGGCACGAGGCCGCTCATGGCCAGGCCGGGAACATCCACAAAGAACCCGAAATTGCGCACATCCGTGACCAGAGCGGGATAGGGCTCGGGTCGGCCTGATTTCAACTGCGCGTTGAGGAACGCGAACAGCTTGACGTCCTTGCTGTCGCGCTCGGCATCGGCGGAGTTTCGCTCGGTGATCGAGATGTGCTCGGCCGTGGCCTGCAGCGCCGACACCGCGGCCCGTACGCGGTCGAACAGGGCCCGGTGCACCACCAGGTCGGCGTAGCGCCGGATGGGGGAAGTGAAGTGGGTGTACTTGGCCTTCGCCAGGCCGTAGTGGCCCAGCGGCTCGACGGCGTACCGTGCCCGCATCAGGGATTTGAGGAAGCCTATCTTGAGCGCCGGACCGATGGGCAGGCCGTTCAGGCGGTGCATCAGCTTCTGCACCTCGGCAGGTTGCCGCAGGTTGCCGCAAGGCACGTTGCAGCTCAGCACCTGCTCCCGGTACTCCTGCAGACGTCGCTCGTCGGGGACTTCGTGGACCCGGTACAGCGCGGGTTGACGCAGGCCCATGAGCCGCGACGCCGAGGCCTCGTTCGCCAGGAGCATGAACTCCTCGATCAACTGGTGGGAGATGTCATTCAGATGCTTCTCGATCCGGAGGATACGGCCCTGCTCGTCGAGCCGAATCTTGGTCTCCGGAAAATCCAGGTCGAGGGAGCCGGCCTTGAACCTCAGCCGCCGGATGCGTTGAGCCAGGGTGTTGGCCTCATGGAGCATCTCCTCAATCGGCCCGACCGGGGTCCGTTGCAGGACTTCGAGCGCCTCCGCGTAGCTGAACCGGCGCTGCGAGTGGATCACGGCCGCGTGAAACTTCGTCGAGAGCACCCGACCGTCGTCCGACACCAGCATCTCCACGCACTTCGTCAACCGGTCCACTCCGGGCTTGAGCGAACAGAGCTCATTGCTCAGTGCCTCCGGCAGCATGGGGATGACGCGGTCGACCAGGTACGTCGAATTCCCCCGCTTGCGCGCCTCCTCGTCGAGCGCCGTCCCCGGCTTCACGTAGTGGGACACGTCCGCGATGTGCACCCAGAGCGTCCAGGTGTCCTTCGAGGCCCGCTCCAGGCAGATGGCATCGTCGAAATCCTTGGCGTCGTCGGGATCGATGGTGATCACCCGGTGCGCGCGACAATCCAGGCGGTCACTCAACTCCCGCGGCGCCACGCTCGTACCCCAGGCGCGGGCCTCCTGCAGGACGGGCTTGGGGAACTGGAGGGGCAACTGGTACTGGCGAAGCACCGACAGCATGTCGACCCCTTCGGCGTCCGCGGCTCCCAGGATCTCGACGATCTCACCCTCGGGGTTGGTGTGGCGGGATTCCCATTCCTTCAGCTCGACCACGACCTTGTCGCCGAGGCGCGCCGGACGTCCGAGGTCGCGGGGCTCCAGCACGTAGAAATCATGTGGGATCCGCGGATCGTCCGGGACCACGTACAAGAACTGCCGGCCCCGCTGCAGCGTGCCGACGATCTGCGTTCGACGCCGTTCGAGGATTCGCACCACCGCTCCCGTATCGGGTTGGGCCGCCGCCGTGCTGCGTCGAAGGCCCTGCGCGCGGACCTCCCTCCGGACCAGGACCCGGTCCTCGTGGAGTGCGGTGCTGGTGGCGCTTTCGGGGATGGCGATTTCCGGCAGCCCGGGATCATCGGGCTGGAGGAACCCCTTGCCCTGACGGTTCATACGGATCCTCCCGGGCACGAGATCGGCCTCCAAGGGGAGGATGAACCGGTCGTCCTTGATGCGCGCCACGCGCCCGCTACGTTCCAGCGTGCGGAGGACCTCCTCCAGGCGCTGGAGTTGGTCGGACGACAGACGGAGGAGTCGGAGGATTTCGGGGGCCTTGGCCGGGACGTAGTCCTTGCGGGCGAGGGTGTGAGCTATACGAGATTCGAGATCAGTCATTCAGAGAGCCGGCGGGTCGGAGAGGTAGACACCTTCCTCGGCGGGACACGTCATAGTACCGGGTCGCGGCCCCGGGGCAAGGGCGGGTTCCTGACTTCACCGACGCTTGTCGGGATAGGCGGGCACAGGCGGCACCGCCACCGGCTTCCGGATCATGGCCTGTCGGATCTCTTCGATCGCCCGGCTCAACTGATCATCCTCGCCCGCAAACTCACGCGCGGGATCGTTGTCGACCACGATGTCGGGTTCGACACCGACGCCCTCCATGATCCACTCGCGACCCGCGAGGTCAAAGCGACTGAACTCAGGACGATTGAGAGTGCCCCCGTCGAGCAGGGGCAGGGAGCCGCGGATGCCGACGACGCCGCCCCAGGAGCGCTGGCCGATGATCGGACCCAGGCCGTGCTTCCGGAACCGATACGCCACGATGTCACCGTCGCTCGCGCTGAACTGATCAAGGAGCAGCACCTTGGGTCCGAGGATCTGGCCGCTGGGATCGACGTTTACCGACCCGTTGCGGGCGATGGTCCACATGGCCGGTTCCCGCCGCAGGCGTTCGATGATCTGGGGCGAGACGTTGCCCCCGCCGTTGCCGCGGCAGTCCACGATCACCGCCTCCTTGTGCAACTGCGGATAGTAGAACTTGGTGAACTCGTTGAGGCCGGGAACGCCCATGTCCGGGACATGCACATAGCCGACCCTTCCGCCCGTGGCGCGATCCACCTTCTCGAGGTTCCCGAGAATCCATTCCAGGTAGTAAAGGCCCTGCTCGTCGTCGACCGGAATGACGGTTTCCTCGCGCGACCCTTCTTCCTTCGGTTCGGCATTCACACGCAGGCGCACCTGCTTTCCGGCGGTGCCGATGAGCGCCATGTAAAGATCGGGGAGATCCCTCGTGGAACGTCCGTTGACGGCGAGGATGAGGTCTCCCGCCTTCACGCTGACGCCGATCTCCGTGAGCGGGCTGCGGTACTTGGGATCCCAGTTCTGTCCGCGCAGGATGCGATCGACGCGGTAGTATCCGCTGGAGTCCCGGCTGAGGCGGGCCCCGAGGAGCCCCAGGGGGATGCGTTCCGGCTTGGGGTAATCGCCACCCCCCACGTAGGCGTGGCCGGCACTGAGTTCACCGATGAGTTCGCCGATCACATACGTCAGGTCCGCCCGGTGGCGCACATGGGGGAGCAATGGCTCATAGCGCTCGCGCATGGCCAGCCAGTCCACTCCGTGGAGATTCGGGGCGTAGAAGAAATCCCGCATCTGTCGCCAGCACTCGGCGTAGATCTGGGCCCACTCGGCCGGCCGATCGAGGCTGACCTTCAGGTCGGCGAGGCTGAGCTTCTTGTCGCCGAGATCGAGCTTGGCGGTGGGAAGATCCACGATGGCGAAATCGCCCCCGGCGCGGACCAGCATCTTTTTCTGGTCCACGCTTACCCGGTAGCCCCCGGTTTCGCCCAATTCCGTCTCCTTTTCCTTGTCGAGTTCGTACAGCACGAGCTTGCCCTTGCGCAGGAAGTAGAGCTTGTCGCCGACGGAGGTGAGGGCGCCGTAGTTCGAGGCGGCAGGTGGCAGCACGGCGATGCGTTGCGCCAATCCCTCGGCGTCCACCTTCACCACGACCTTCGCGGTCTGGTTGGTCTTCGCGGGAGCGGCGCCGGCGACGATTTCGTTGGTCGCCGGGGCATTGGTCGCGCCCGCACGGACCAATTCGGCGACGACCTGCTTGAACTTCGGATCACTCAGCAGGTCCTCCACCGTCTTCAGCGGCCTGTCCCCGGATTTCACATCCGGCGGTGCGTCCTTGGGCTTGGGAGCCTCCGCATCCTTCTTCTCCTCCCTGGCCTTGGCCTCGTCGGACTTCGGAGCGAGCGGCGACTTCGTGTCGCGGGCCAGCGTGACGAGGTAGATGCGCTGCATGTCCGAGTAGGTGTGATTCCATTCGGTGGCGCCGTAGGTGGGGTTGAAGGAGCGCTCCGAGACGAAGAACAGATACTTCCCGTCACTGCTGAACGTGGCGGAGCCGACATCGAACCAGCCGTCCGAGACCTGGATCGAGGTCCTCGCCTCGAGGCCGTAGAGATAGATGTTCGGAAACCGGCGGACTTCCGGCTTGGTGTAGGCCAGCCAGCGACTATCCGGAGCCCACTCGAAGTCGCGGATCTCGAAGGCCTCGGCCTGGGCGACCAGCGTCACCACACCGGTATCCACCTCGACGAACTGCAACCGGTTCTTCTTGTCGGTCCAGGCCAGCTGCCGGGAGTCGGGCGACCATTGGAGTTCGTACTTGTAGGTGTCCCCGCCGAGCGTGACCTGCCGCGGCTCGCCCGATCCGTCCTGCGGCCGGACCCAGATCTCATCCTCCCCGGACTGGTCACTCACGTAGGCGATCCGGCGCGCGTCGGGGGACCACACGGCGTTGCGTTCGTGGATGCCGGGGCTGCGGGTGAGGTTGCGGGTGGGGCCGTGTTTCGCGGGGACGGTGAACACGTCGCCGCGGGCTCCCAGCAACGCCCGGTTGCCGTCGGGGGACACGTCGAACGAGGTGGTTTCCTTGCTGACGTCCTTCAGGCCGCCGCGACCGATGGCCAGGTCTTCGCGCACCTCGATGGGGATGCGTTCGACCTTCCCGGTGGCAAGGTCAAGGCGGTGGATGAACCCGCCATTCTCGAAGACGATCGCGGAGTCCCCCAGCGAGGGGAACTTCACCGCAAATTCGGTGAAGGTGGTCAGAGCCCGGGTCTGCTTGTCCGCGAAGTCGTACACATAGAGGTTTGCCTGGCGGTTCTCGTC
>JBBQML010000184.1:0-7753 GCA_038328885.1 Verrucomicrobiota bacterium
CCCGCGTGGCGTGCCGCAGGTCGGCCCGAACCATTGGAGCGCGGCCTTCCTGCCCGCGGTATTCCAGGGAGTGCCGTTCAATGCCGACCAACCGATTCCGAACCTCACGCCACCCCCGGAAATCAGCCCGGGTAGCGACGCCGGCACGCACGAATTCCTAAGATTCCTCAACGACCGACATCTCGCGCGGCAACCCGGCGACACCGAACTCAGTGCGCGCATCGCCAGCTATGAACTCGCGGCGCGCATGCAACTGAGCGCGGCCGAGGTGGGTGACCTGCGCCGCGAGAGCACCGCCACCCTCGACCGCTACGGGATCAACGATCCCCTGCCGCTCAAGGCCCGGTTCGGTCGCAACTGTCTGCTGGCACGCCGTCTCCTCGAACGCGGCGTCCGGTTCGTGCAACTCTTCAACGGGGCCTACGCCATGGGCGAGGGCGTGGGGAACTGGGATGGCCACAAAACCCTCCAGGAACAGTACCGCGTCCACGCCCCCATCCTCGACCAGCCATGCGCCGCCCTCATCCGTGACCTCCAGGGCCTCGGCCTGATGGAGGACACGGTGGTGGCGTTCGTGACCGAGTTCGGCCGGATGCCCACGTTCCAGAAGGGCGCGAACGGCCGCGACCACAACCCGCACGGGTTCACCGTCTGGCTGACGGGAGCCGGCGTGAAACGCGGGTTCAGCCACGGGGCCACGGACGAATTCGGATATCGGGCCGTCGACCAGGTCACCACCCTCTACGACCTGCACGCGACACTGCTGCACCTGCTGGGACTGGACCACGAACGGCTCAGCTTCTACCACAACGGGGTGGAACGCCGCCTCACGGACGTGCACGGCCACGTGATCCAGCCGATCCTGGCCCAGGGCTGAACCTCAATTACCGTTCCGGCGCGGCGCAAACTCCTGCACAAACACCCGCGGGGTCACCCCGTAGACCCGTTTGAAATGGGTGGTCAAGTGGCTCTGGTCGCAGAAGCCCGACTGCACGGCGATCTCGCTCACGCCCCCGCTGGTCGTCACCAGGAGTTCACGCGCCCGCTCCACCCGCCGCCGGATCACGTACTGGTGCGGTGCCAGGCCGGTGGACCGCTTGAAAAGCCGGGCGAAGTGGTACGGGCTCAACCCCGTGGTCCTAGCGAGTTGGTCCAACCGGATCTCGCTGGCCAGGTTGAGGTGGATGAACTCCATCGCTTTCCGCAACCGGTTGCGCCCCAAGGTCCCTTCGTTCTCGCGCGCCGGCATGGCGGATTCCGGGTAACGCCGCACCAGGTGCACCGCCAGCGCCCGGGCCAGCGACTCACCGTACCACCGCCCGCCCGGGCAGCCACAACGCAGTTCCGCCTGCAGCGCCAGCGCCAACCCTCGCACCAGCGGATCCTCGTTCACCGGGCTCGACGCCAGTTCGAACCGCCCCGGTTGCGCGATCTCATGCGCCGCGAAGTGCAGGAACTCCGGCTCGATTGCCAGACAAAGAAAATCGTTGGTGTTCGAGTTCCGCAGCGTCACCGGCTTCAGGGCCGGGAATACCGCCACATTCCACGCCGGAACAAAAACCCGCCCGGACCGTTCCCCATCCCGCCACTCGTAGGAGGAGGGTTGGTCCAGTTGCACCAGCACGTGATGCCAGACCGGCGCCTCTTCCGTGACCTCAACCGGCCCTCCTTTGAAGTGCTCGAGTCGAAATCCATGCCACGGAGCCGTCGCGCTCGACAGGACCGGCGGACGGGGCATGTGGGGACGGTGACGCTTGGTGAGGGTCGAGACGAGTTGCGGTTCCACGGGTACGAATAGGGTGGGGTGGTGTGGCGCGGTGTCGTGCGATCAATCTCCGCCGACCTGGCGACCTCACCTATGACATGCGTAATCCAGTGGCGCAACCCGCCACACCCCCGAAACTCCTCGGCAGCAAGGTCCGCTGCGGCATGGCAAGACCCTCGAACGACGCTCTTGTAACCCTCGGCGGAAGGCTGGCGTCCAGTGGCCGTCTCGACCGCGCATGAAAGCTGACCCCCCGCCGGAGTTCAGGGATTCCCACAGGCCTGGCCGTTCGAGGAGCGAGGGACTGAAGCGCTCGTTGAATTTCTCCTTCGACCACGCGAAGAAGAGTCAGCGCTTTTATGGGGTGAAGACGCTGAATCTCCTCAATTCCCACACCGACAAGGTGTTGAACCAGACCCCGCCCGACCAACTTGCCGCCGCCCTGGCGCCGCTCCTCGATGTCGATCACGCCCTGGCGTTCCTTGCCCTGGAGAACGTCTTCAGGAGGAGAGCTTCCGGGGTCCCCGGACCCAGATCAGCCTGAAGTCGTTCTGCGACCAGCGCCGCGCCTACCTGCTCGCGCAAACTGCCCCCGGCCGCTGAGGGCGCCACGTCGAGGCAACCCCCCGCTCCCGCTCCGCTCCCTGGTTTTCTTTCGGCTGGCTACCCCGGCCGGGGGCGGGGCAGGCTGTCCTGCCTTCATGTCTTGATGTGGTTTCTTTCGGGTGACGGTTTGCGGTGCTGGTGCCCTCGAGTGGTGGCGTCCCTCTTGCTCGCCGGGGTGCTGCCCGCGACGGCCCAGTTCCCCGATGCTCCGCGCGATGATCTGCCCCCGCTCGCGGAGCGACGGGCGGCGGTGTTGAAGCAATTCGACCGGGACAGCGATGGCCTCCTGCAGGTCGCCGAGCGCGAGGCCGCCCGCAAGGCATGGGCAGCCCGGATGCTCACCCAGCGCCGCGATCGTGGGATGTTCCAACCCCCGCCGGAAATCCTGGCTGAATTCGATGCCAACAAGGACGGCGAACTGGACGACGAGGAGGGGCGCGTCGCGGGCGAGACGATGGGCCGGCGTTTCGAGCAGATGCGCAAGGACTACGACAAGAATACCAACGGGCGCCTGGACCAGGAGGAGATCGACTTCGCCGTGGCCGACATCGACGCAGGCAAACTCAAGGGGATCCCCAAGATGTTCGTCCAGTTCGCTGGGGGAGGCCCGGGACGCCGCGGGGGCGGGCCCGGCGGACCCCGGGGGCGGGGCGGGCCGGGCGGGCCAGAAGGGGATTCCGACCCCGCGGCGGTGGTGCGGTCGGCGGATCGGGACGGCGACGGCCGGTTGAGCGCGGCCGAGTTGGCGGGAGTGCGGGCCGAATGGGCCCGTCGACGCGCGGCAGCGCCGGTTCCGCGCACGGCACCCGCACCGGGCGCGGCGAATCGCCCCAACCCCTGAACCCCGGAGACCCGCACATGAGCTCCAAGTCGCTTTGCAGGTTGGGTGGCACGGGCCGCATCGCCGCAGGACGGGCCCTGTCCGGGCTGCTCCTGCTGACGGGGTTGCTGGGGGCTGGGTGGGCGGCCGGGGCCGCCGAGGCTCCCGGGAAGGCCGGCTCGACCGAGGCGGGACGGCCGAAATCGGCCGGTCTGAAGTTCTCGCAAACCCGGGCCTTTCTGGATGCTCCGTTCGACCTCTCCCTCGATCTCGGTGCGGTCAGTGGCGAGATTCGCTACACGCTCGATGGCTCCGCGCCGGGAGTTGATCGCGGTGAGCGCTACGAGCGGCCCATCCGGATCGCCGGCACGACGGTCGTGCGGGCCGCGGTGGTGACCGCGGACGGCAAGGTGTCCCGGCCGCAGACGCACTCCTACCTGTTCACCTCCGATGTGATCCATCAATCGCCCGACGGCCTCCCGCCGGCCGGTTGGCCGTACGAGTGGGGGCAGAACGTGGTCGACTACGGCATGGACCCGGCGGTCGTCGACGACCCCAAGTACCGGGATGCGATCCAACCGGCGTTGAAGTCACTGCCGACCTATTCACTGGTGATGGACCTCGCGGACCTGTTCGACCCGCAGCGGGGGATCTACTCCAACGGCAACGAGGAGGGACGGGCCTGGGAGCGGCCGGCCTCGCTGGAACTGCTGCCGCCGGCGAAGGGGCAGAAGGGGTTCCAGGTGGACTGCGGAGTGCGGATCCGGGGCGGTTTCAGCAGCGGTCCCTTCAATCCCAAGCACGCCTTCCGGCTCTTCTTTCGCAAGGAGTACGGCGACGGGAAGCTGAAACATCCGGTGTTCGGGCCGGGCGGAGCCCAGGAGTTCGACTCCCTCGACCTGCGGTGTTCGCAGAACTACTCCTGGAACATCGGTGGCGATGCCCGGGCGGTGTTCCTGCGCGACCAGTTCAGCCGCGACCTGCAGCGGGCGATGGGCCAACCGGCGGCCCGGGGTGATTTCTGTCACCTCTACCTCAACGGCCAGTACTGGGGCCTCTTCGATACCTGCGAGCGTCCGGAGGCATCCTTCGCCGAGAGCCATTTCGGTGGCAGCAAGGAAGACTACGATGTGGTCAAGACCGGGGGGGTCGGGGGTGGCGGGATGTCGGTGGGGGCGACCGATGGCACCCTGGACTCGTGGGCCCGGTTGGTGATCGGGGCGAGAGCGGACCTCGCGGACAACGACGCGTACTTCACGCTCCTGGGCCGTCGGGCTGATGGCACGCCGGACCCCGCCCGGGAGGTGCTGCTCGATCCGACCAACCTGATCGATTACCTCCTCGTCATCTGGTACGGCGGCAATCTCGACGCACCGGTCACCCGATTTGGCGGCAATCGGGCGCCGAACAATTGGCACGGGCTTCGGAACCGCACCACCCGGGACGGGTTCCGATTCTTCGTCTGGGACGCCGAGCACACGCTGCTGGACCTCGAGGAGGACCGGGTCGGGCCCTTTCCGGGCGGCGAGAATCCGAGGGTCAGCCACCCCCAATGGCTGTTCCAGCGCTGCGCGGACAACCCCGAATTCCGCGTGCTCCTGTCGGATCGGATCGAGCGCCATTTCGGTCCCGGCGGCGTGCTGTCGACTCCTTCCGTCCTCGGACGGTTCGAGCGGCGCGTGCGGGAGATCGAGGCGGCGGTGATCTGCGAGTCTGCGCGCTGGGGCGATGTGGGGGGTGGTTTTCCCTTCGGCCCGCCCGGCATGCAACGGCCCATGCGGCCGGGACCTGATGGTCGGCCACGCCCGGCGCCGCGCACCCGGGATGGCGAATGGCGCGCCGAGGTGAACCGGTTGATGAAGGAGTACCTGCCACAGCGCGGGGAGATCGTGCGCTTCCAACTCTGGCGACAGGGTTTCGTCTCGGACCTCGGCGTGCCCGAGATCCACCCTCCCTCCGGTCGGTTGGCCGCGGACCGGGCGGTCGCGCTGACCGCGAAGCGGGGCGAGGTTTGGTACACGCTGGATGGACAGGATCCGCGGCGGGTGGGGGGTGAACCGGCGGCGACGGCCCGGCGGGCCGCGGCCCCGATCGCGCTCACGACGGGCGGTCGTGTCACCCTGGCTGCCCGCGTCCGGGATCAGGGCGAGTGGGGGCCTTTGGTGACCACCGCATTCCCGGCGGACTAGCGCTCGGCAGGCCTGTCCGCGAACCCGGCCCACCCTTGCGGCGTGGCATCCCGGCGGCTACGAAGCACGGCGTGAAACCCAACTGGTTCCAGCGTTTCCTGGGGGGGGTCGAGCGGGTGGGCAACGCGCTTCCCCACCCGGCGACGCTTTTCCTGCTCCTGGCGGCGCTGGTTGTGGTGGTGTCCTGGGTGGGTCACCTCCTGAACGTGGAGGGCGTGCAGCGGATGATTGTGGAGTTGGTGCGGAACTTCCTGGCCTATCCCCCGCTGGGCATCTCGCTCGTCTGCCTGCTCGGCATCGGCCTGGCCGAGTACACCGGCCTCCTGGGCGCCGCGCTGCGCCTGGTGGTGCTCGCGGCACCCCGGGGCTGGATCACCCCCATGGTGGTCCTTGCCGGCGTGATCTCGAACGCGGGCAGCGAGGTCGGCTACGTGCTGCTGATACCCCTTGCGGCGGCCCTCTACCACGCGCTGGGCCGGCATCCCCTCCTCGGATTGGCGGCGGCGTTCGCGGGGGTCTCGGGCGGGTACAGCGCGAATCTCCTGGTCGGCTCCGTCGACGTGCTGCTCGCCGGCCTCTCGCAGGCCGCCGCCCAGATCGTCGAGCCCGACCGCCTCGTCCACGCGACCGCGAATTACTACTTCATGGTTGCTTCGACCTTCCTGATCACCCTCGTGGGTACCTGGGTGACGGAGCGCATCGTGGCCCCGCGGTTGGGTGACTACCGGGGCGCGGTCAACCGGGAGGAGTTGAAGCCGTTGTCGGGTGCCGAGCGGCGCGGCCTCCTGGCGGCCGGCGCGACGGTGGTGGGATTAACTCTGGTGGTGCTCGCAGGGGTGCTCCCGGCCAACGGGTTCCTGGTCAATCCAAAGTCCCCGGTGTTTGCCCAGTCGGCGTTCATGGTCGGGTTGGCCACGTTCATCTTCCTGTTCGGCCTGCTACCCGGGGTGGCCTACGGGTTTGCCGCGGGGACGTTGCGCAACGATCACGACGTGATGGCCGGGATGACCGCGACCATGAAGTCGATGGCCTCGTTCATCGTGCTGGCGTTCTTCGCTGCGCAGTTCATCGCCTACTTCACTTGGACCAACCTGGGCGTGATCACGGCGGTGAGCGGGGCCCGGTTGATCGAGCACCTCGGCGTGGAGGACATGCCGATCGTGCTCATGGTCGCGGTGGTCCTCTTCGCCGCCGCGGTGAACCTGCTGATTTCCAGCGCCTCGGCCAAGTGGGCCCTGCTGGCCCCGGTGTTCGTGCCCATGTTCATGCTGCTGGGCTACTCGCCGGAACTGGTTCAGGGGGCGTTCCGGGTCGGGGACAGTGTCACCAACATCATCACGCCCCTGATGAGTTATTTCCCCCTCATCCTGACGTTCGCGCAGAAGTACGAACCGGAGGCCGGCGTGGGCACGATGATGGCCACCATGCTGCCCTACTCGGTGGCGTTCATGGCTTCCTGGGTGGTTCTCCTCACGGTGTGGATCTGGCTCGGTCTTCCCATGGGACCTGGCGCCACGATCGGCCTGCCCTCGGGGCAGGTCGCGCCTGGACGCTGAACGTTGGCTACCGGTTGCGCGGGGTGGCCACCGAGACGTTGATCACCCGCAGTCGCCAATCCTCCCAGCGCTCCGCCGTGCGCAGTTCGCCCGCGGTGTCGAAGGTGAAACCGCAGCCGGCGCCGTACACGCTGTCCGGGGAGACGTTGAAGGTCCACACCGAGCCCTCGGGCACGGGACGCTCCGGTGCCGTCTCGACGGTGGCGGCCAGTTGCTCAACCGGCGCTTCCAGTCGTGAGACCGTGTCCGTGGCCTGCCAGTGTCGGAACACGCCTCGGCTGGCGATGAGCCGGCGCATGAGGGGATTGAGCACGGCCGCGTGCTGGTGACCCCGGAAGATCGCCCGCACCCGCCGGCCGGGGGCACTGGCCTGCTCGAGGAAGGCGGCGGTGGCTTCGTCGCCATAGACCAGCGCGCGGCCGGGGTCGACGGCGAACTGGGTCTGGCCGGCGAGCACCGTGAAATCGTTCCAGAGGAACCCGAGAACCGAGGGCTGCGTGGGGGACCGGGGCACGAAATCGGCGAGGCTTTCCTCGAGTTGCCGCCGGTTGGCCCGGGGCAGGCCGGCGACCCAGGGGGGCGTTCCCGCCAGCCAGCGTCGTTGTTCGAGTCGTCCGAGCCGGTGGTAGGCGATGTCGCCGGGCGCCTCGAGGAGTCGGCCTGGTTGGTACCCCGGCTCCAGCCCGCCGTGGTTGCACTGCAGCACGTTGGTACCCGAGGACACGTACAGCACGGCCGGCAGAAAGTCATAGAGCCGTACCACCCGCCGGACATCGAATTCCCGGCCGTACTTCGCGCTGGCCTCCCCGAGAAAGCC
>JBBQML010000185.1:0-7750 GCA_038328885.1 Verrucomicrobiota bacterium
CCCCGCGCGGGAGCCTAGGGACTCCGGGAGGCCCGGACGGGTCGCGGTTGCTGTCGTTGTGGCCGCTTCTCGAATCGCGGGACCAGGCCCGCGCCGAACTTCGGGACCTGCGCCAGGCCGCCGCGGCGCAGCAGTTCCGCCTCGAGGACGAGGTCGCACGGTTGATCGGGGAGCCCCCCGACGCCCTGCTCCAGCGGTGGATCGCCATGCCCACCTCCGGGGCAGCGAGCGAAGCCCCTCCGAGCCGGTTCCAGGTGGAGATCGGCACGGTGCCACTGCAGCCGGACATGGCCGGACAATGGGTCACCTTCAACCTCCGCAATCTCTCGACCGAATCGGTGTCCGTGGCGGGGGTGAATTGGAACCTTCAGGTGGCGGATACCGGGCCGCTGTCGGAGGGGGGACGCGGGGTGGTGGACGGCCCGAATATCCAGATCGTCGACCTGGTAACCGGAACGCCGTTCACTTCCAACAACCGCGGAACCCAGCCGGGTGGTGGATCATCTCAGGCGGGACAGTGGAGTGTCACCACGTCCTCCGGCGTCGTGGTGCTGGGCGCGGGAGCCTTGGTTCCGATTGCCCGGGTACAGTTCAGTACGGAGGGATTCGCGGACCCCGGCCTCTCCTGGCCGCTCTCCCTGGCCCTGACTTTTCCCGGTGAGGGCGTGGTGAGCACGACCTCCCTGGTGGGAGGCTCGGGGGAGGAGTGGGATGTCGATTTCCAGCCGGGCAGCCTCGCCGTGGTGCCGGAGCCCGAGGCGGTGTCCACGCTCGCTGCCCTCGTCCTCGCGATGTTCGCCGGAGCCTCGGCGGCCACCCGTCGCCGACGCGGAAGACCCGTCGCGGACCGCAGTTGCTGAGGGGGTTACGAACCAGAATCACAGCTGGGGCCCCGTGCGATCCGCACATTCCCCCCCGGCACGTCGATCACCCGGCCGGCTGCGGAAGGTCACACATGCCAGACGTTGCGGCGAGCGGACCTTGATTCACGATTCCCGGCATCCGGGGTCCTGAACAGTTACAGGGAATCATACGCCGGAAATGGCTTCGACGAGTTCTCGCACGTGGCCCGGTTCCCAGCCTTCGGTCAGGATGAGCACCCGGCCGTTCGGCAACTCGACGCGGTAACGACCGGAGGAACGCGGGTCGTCAGAATGGTTCTTTCACGCCCGTCAGCCTACCAGCCCGTGGCGCGCTCCGTCAGATGGGATTCCCGGGACGGATACGGTGCATCGACATCAGGCCGGGCCTCGGATAGGTCTGCGGCCGATGAACCTTCGGACCGCGACGCCCTGCCGGTGCATCCTGATGGCCTGGTTCGCCGCGCACTGGATGCTGGCGGCTGCGGCGGACCCGCCGTGGTATCAACGCGCCCTGGTCGGCATGGAGGTCGGTCCGACCGGCGCCCAGTTCAGCGGCGGGCGGCACGCCGGCAATTACGCGTGCCAATTCGACGGCCGCGAGATTGTACGGCGGTGCGTGGAAGCCAACGCCGAGTACCTGGTGCTCTGGGTGCGCGATGGGGAGTTCACCTTTCATGATTCCCGGCTGGTTCCAAAGCCGTCCGGCATCGGGGACCGCGACGTGCTGCGCGAGGCGGCGGAGGAAGCGCGCCGGCACCGGCTTCCGTTGATTGCCTATTGCCAGCTCCAGTATCCGGCCCATGGACTGCGCCAGCACCCCGACTGGAAGGCGCGGAGCGCCGACGGGAAGCCCATTGATCACCTGGTCTGTTTCCATTCCCCCTACACCAACGTCGTCAAGGCACTGCTCGCGGAGATGGTGACCTACGGAATCGACGGGTTTCGCCTGGACATGGTCGATCAGGGTTTCGGCCCGCCCCACGGATGCTGGTGCGACCGCTGTCGGATGCTGTTCGAGGCCGAGTACGGGCGTCCGATGCCAAAGGGGGACCGCTGGGAGGACGAGGACTGGGACCGGATGCTGCGGTTCCGGTACGAGGCCAGCGACCGGTTGGAGCAGATGCTGACCCGGCAGGTCCGATCGCTGGGGGCCGGGGTCACGGTGGACTTCAACTACCACGGCAATCCGCCCTTCTCGTGGGAGGTGGGCCAGATGCCGGTGGCGCATGCGGGCAACGGCGATTTCGTCACCGGCGAGGCCGGGTTGTGGGCGTTTGGCGCGCTCTCCGCGAGTTTCAACGCCGAGTGGTACCGGGCGGCCACGCCGGGCAAGCCGTTCCAGGTCGCCATCCAGCGCGGCGTGCGGATGTACCATGACCAGACCACGCGGCCGCTGAACGACCTGCGCTGGGAGATGTCCACCCTGCTGGCCCACGGCGCCTTCGTGACCGTGATCGACAAGACCGCCTACGACGGCTGGCTGGACCCGGTGGCGTACGTGCGTTTCGGCGAAATTCTGGGAGAAGCGCGCTCGAAGCGGGCGCACTTCGGGCATGAGCCCGTGCGCGAGGTGGGGATCTACTTCAGCAGCCGAACGCGCGACTGGCATGGACGCGACCGCCCCGCGAACTGGTACCCGAGCGTTCAAGGCGCCCACAAGGCCTGTGTCTACGAACACCTGGGCTTCGGTTTCCTGTTCGACGAGAACCTCACCCTGGAGGCGCTGAAGAAGTTCCCGGTCGTGTGCCTGCCCAACACCGCGATCCTGGGCGAGGCCGAGTCGACCTGTTCCGGCGCTACGTGGAGGAAGGTGGCGCATTGCTCGTCACCGGGCAGGGCGGACAGTTCGACCGGATGGGAAAGCCGAGGTTGCGCTCGAGCCTGGAAGAGTTGAGCGGCGTCCGCGTGCGGGGGCGCCTCGAGGGGACGGACAACTGGATGCGATTCCCGAAGACCGGGGACTCCTCCGCGGGGAAGCCGGACGATGGGGCGACCCTGCGCGAGGGGATCCCCGCCGACTGGCCGCTCAGCGCCCGCCAGGTCGTCGGCCCGGCCATCCTGATCAACCGGGTCGGCCGGGGTATGGTCCTGACGTTCGCCGGGTCACCGGACTTCGCCACCGCCAGCGAGCATCACATCGTCGAGGCGCGCCGGGTGTTCGCCAACGCGGTCCGCTTCCTTCATCCGCGGCCGCGGGTCCGGGTCGAAGCGCCGGCCCATGTGGAGTCGGTGGTGACGGACGATCCGGCCGGTCGGACCTTGCGTGTGCATCTGCTGGCGTACGGCCCCACGCCGCAGACCACGCCGGCAAAGGACCGGCCATACGTCCTGCCCGGCCTGATCGAGGACACGCCGTTGTTCCGGGCAGCCGTCACCCTGAACCTGCCGATCCGGAAGGCCACGGCGTGGTCCGCGTCCACGGTGCTGAAGCGCCAGGGGCACCGCCTGGAAGCCACGGTGGAGGGTGTCCACGAGATCCTCGTCCTCCGCTACTAGGGCGTGACCTGCCTGTGCTCCCGCACTCGACGCGCTCCCTCTAGTCCATCCAGCCCGATCACGCGGGGCCAAGCTGGTCCCTTGCGCACGGATCCCCCTGTCACCTCGTCACCCGGTCACCGTCTTGATCCGGCCATGACCCGCCAACGACCTGCGAGCGGCGCTGGTCGAGAAGGGGCTTATCAAGGGTGGGGCGTAGGCGCGCCGCACGGCTATCCCACCCTGATGTTCCAGTCGATCAACCTAGCCCCGCGGCATTTCGCCACTGCGGCCTAGTTCACGGCGCGTATCCACCACACAGTTGCGGCATGCGCATCTTGATCGTCGAAGACGAAGCAAAGACCGCATCGTATCTTCGGAAAGGACTCATCGAGAACGGGTTCCATGTGGCGATCGCCCCCAGCGGGGACGATGGATTGCATCTTGCGCTCACGGAAGACTACGATCTTATCGTCCTCGACGTGATGCTCCCCGGACGCGACGGCTGGCAGGTCCTCGGGGCCCTACGGAAAGCCGGCAAGACCCTGCCAGTGCTCTTCCTGACCGCCCGGGATTCGGTCGACGATCGGGTCAAGGGCCTGGAACTCGGCGCCGACGACTATCTGGTCAAGCCCTTCGCGTTTTCTGAACTTCTCGCGAGGGTCCATTGCCTCCTGCGTCGCAGTCCGATCCGCTCGTTTGACACCCTGCACATCGCCGATCTCGAAGTGGACACGATCCGACACAGAGCCGTCCGCGGGGGCCAGCGGCTCGACCTTTCACCCAAGGAATTTGGCCTCCTTTCACTGCTGGCACATCGCCAGGGGGAAGTCCTTTCGCGCACCGTCATAGCCGAGCAGGTATGGGACATGCACTTCGACAGCGACACGAACGTGGTGGATGTCGCGATTCGTCGGTTGCGTCGGAAACTCGACGATCCCTTCCCGCTGAAGCTCCTCCACACGGTCCGTGGATTGGGTTATGTCCTTGAAGAGCGCTGAACCTTTGGCGTCCCATCAACGGGTCGGCCCGCTTGGCCCGCGCTCGATCGCACGCCACTTGACGCTGCTCTACGTCGCTTCGACGGGGATGCTCCTGCTGTTTGCGGGCGGATACCTGTACTGGGAGCTCTCGCGAAATCTCGATGCCCGAGACCGGGCACTCCTGTCCAGCAAGGTTCATGTCCTTCGCTCTCTGTTGAGTCAGAAACCGCTCCAGCGTGAAGCCCTTGCCAACGAGGTGGAACATGAGGCGACCGAAGGCCCGCTGCGCTACTACCTCCGAGTTCTGGATGCCTCGGGGCATGTCCAGTTCGAAACACCCGGGATGGAAGAGGAGCTGGACCTCGTGGAGTTTCCACCAGAGGGGGACCCGACGGCGGGGACCCTCGGCACCTTTCGTCCCAGTGGTCCCTTCCTTCTGGTCTCGGCACGCACATCGGGAGGGGAAAGCCACATCCTCCAGGCAGCCATCGACACTTCCGCCGACAAAGCGCTGCTATCGGACTACCGGCGCAAGCTTCTGGGTGTGCTCGCTCTGGGACTCCTATTTGCCGCGGTCGCGGGTGGTCTGGCGGCCTGGGCGGGCATGCGGCCGATCACGGGGATGGCCCAAGTGGCACAGCGTGTCTCGGCCAGTCAACTGGATGAACGAATCGTTCTCGCGAACTGGCCGGCGGAACTAAAGGAGCTGGCGGACGCCATGAATTCAATGCTCGACCGCCTCCAGGATTCTTTCTCGCGAATGGCCCAGTTCTCAGGCGATCTGGCACACGAATTACGGACCCCGATCGGCAATCTCCGCGGCGAAGCCGAGGTTGCGCTTAAGCGGTGCCGCACGACCGACGAGTACCAGCAGGTCCTCGGCTCGAACCTCGAAGAATGTGAGCGCCTCTCCCGGATGATCGACGGTTTGCTCTTCGTGGCCAGGGCAGATGATCCACGGACCGCCTTGGAGCGAGTGCAGTTCGAGGCCACCGAGGAGATCGATGCCATCTGCGAGTTCTATGAGGCTCTCGCAAACGAGCAGGAGGTGTCGGTCGCGCGCGAAGGACGCGCGAGTGTTTGGGGCGATCCCATGCTGTTCCGGCGTGCGGTCGGCAACCTCCTCGCCAACGCCCTGCGACACACCCCCCGAGGCGGACTGGTCACGATCGCGGCGAAGGTCCTCAAGGAAGGTGGCGCCGAAGTGGTGGTACGCGATAGCGGGGGGGGCATCCCCGCCGAGCACTTACCCAGCCTCTTCAACCGCTTCTATCGCGTTGATTCTGCCCGCTCCGGATCACGCGGCGGGACCGGACTTGGCCTCGCGATTGTCCGCTCGATCATGAAGCTTCACGGAGGCTCAGCTTCCATGGAAAGCGTGGTCGGAGCGGGTACCGTCGTCACACTTCGTTTCCCTGCTGCGGTGGTCCTCACGCCGGTCACATGACAAGATTGTAATCTGGCGGTCATGTGGCGGTCCAATTGGCTCTGGCAACATGCCGCGGTGATGGTCCCTGAGCTGCGAAAGCACCGGTGCCCTTCGCCCGCTGGAGATCCCGCTTTTGAAGCGCCTTCAGCAGAAAACTCGGAGCCCATGACAACTCCTCTGCCCAAGATCGGGAAGGCCTCCTCCATGATCACCCGTTTACAACGTCAAGCTCTTGGAACACTGGCACTGGCAGTATTCCTCGCATTCGCCACCTCCGCGTCGCCAGCCACCTATCTTGGCAGCGCCGCCTGCGCTGGCTGTCACGCTCAGAAGTACCAGCAGCTCACCAACTCGATCCACTCGAAGATGATCCGCAAGATCACCCCCGATGGCACCATCCCCTCTTCCCAGCACAGCATGGCCGCAAGCATCAGCCACGTGCATGGGAACCTATCGGCTCCAAAGGCGCCGCCTCTCGATGAAATCACCTATGTCATGGGTGGCTGGTATAAGGAGGAAAGCTACATCAAGGAGGGTATTGATCCGGTGACCGGAAAGGCGACCTTCAACGTCACAAAGTATGAATGGGACCCCATCAAGGGTACCTACCGCGACGACAAAGACGGCGCTCGCAACTGGCTGACGCAGTGCGCTGGCTGCCACAGCACAGGCTACGACCCAGCCACCCAGACCTTTTCCGAGGTCAACATCGGCTGCGAGTCGTGCCATGGACCGGGTAGCACACATGTGAGCAGCCTGAAGAAGGAAGATATCATTAAGGATACATCCACCGAAGGCTGCGGTTTCTGCCACATCCGCGCCCAGAACGTCGCCACTGGTAGCTTCACGAACAAGCAGTTCAACTTCCCCATCGGCTATCAACTCGGACATCCCGAGACGCTCCAGTTCATCCCGCAGACTCTGACTGACACGGCTTCCTCGTTCTTCCCCGACGGGACTTCCAAACGCCATCGCCAGCAGTACCTGGACATGAACTATCCCGGGGCACACGTTTCGAAGCACTACCAGAGCAACGTGTCCTGCACCAAATGCCACGACCCACACACGTCGGGCCTGGTGACGGTTTACACCGGCATCCCGGCATCTGCCAATGCACCGACGAACGGCATCTACGGAGTGGCAATTTACGACCAACCCGCCGGAGCGACCAATTTTGTGGCGTGGGACGGCGAAGGCCTCAAGCAGGGATTCTCCTGCGCGACCTGCCACGCCGAGGCCGACGCGAACCACGTCCATTACTTCACGGACAAGGCGCAGAGCGCGAAGCTCAACTGCACTGATTGCCACATGCCGGATGTCATCAACGTCAACGGGACGACTCTGCGGGGCGCCCTCCATGCCCACCGGTTCGAGTCGATGCGCCCAGAGACATCCATCAAATTCGGTCCGAATGACCAGGCCAACTCTTGTACCTACCGCTGTCATCAGGACCGAGGAGCCGACAAGACCGCTCGTGCTTCATGGGCCGCCTCCTACCTACAGTCGCATCTCGAACTGGTTGCCGCCGGCGGCACGCCCTCTGTGCGCCTGAGCGGGCTTCGCAACTTCCTCTACGCGATTGAGGGGTCCTCCGATCTCGTCAACTGGACCGGCATCGCGACGAACCGAGCCGACGCAGCGTCCGGCGTCCTCACCGTTCCTGCGTCGACCCAAGGGCCCGTGCAATTCTACCGGGCGGTAGAGAAGTAGTCTGACGCGAAAAATGGGGCTCCCGTTCAGGCTCCACGCCGCTCCTGGGTTCGGCAGCGTCCCGGGGGCGGCGTGTTCATTTTGTCACCCTGGATGGCGAACGCCGTTGTGTAGGGACTTCACCGAGACGTGTGTGGGGCCTCTGGGCGGGCGAACGGTGTCCGGAGCGTTTCAGAGATAGCCGCTCAGCATGGCCGCAAAGCTGGGTAGGACCGCCCGATAGCACCTTCTGGCAAGAATTCCATTTCGCAGAGTTCGGATGAATTGTAGAGACATCTGCACGACTGGTG
>JBBQML010000186.1:0-7729 GCA_038328885.1 Verrucomicrobiota bacterium
ATCGCGGTCCGGCGGACCTGTTCGGACTGCGCCTCCAACCTCCGGTAAGCCTCCGTCCACCCCGAGCGCGCCCCGTTGCGCTCGCGCCACAGGGTCTTCAGAACGCGCTCGGTACGTTCCACCTGCTGCATGGCCGACGCCAGGCTCTCCCGGCCTTCCGGCAGGTCGGACAGGTTGCCCACGGAGAACCGGGTGATGCGCTTCCCGCCGAACACTGCGTGCAGCAGGATCACCACGGTCTCCTCGTAGGCATACCAACGCCGATGGAGCATCTCGCCGAGAAACCCGTGCCGGATGGCGAAGAACTCCGAACGAGGGCGCTCTGTATAGGCCCGAATCTCCCGCGCCTCGGCGGGAAACCAGTTGTACAGCAGCGCGAAGGTCCCGTGGGCGTCGATGAGTTGCTTCGACTGATGGGGCCCGAGGGTGATTTCGCCCACGCACAGATCCTGATCCAGTTCCTGGCAGATGGCCGGCAGGTCATGCAACCGGCTCAACACCTCCCGCCCCGCGGGGCTGCCGTAGTTGAAATCTCCCGGGATCAACCAATAGATGTCCGCAGGCCCCCCGCGTTCGTAAGCCGTGCCCAGCCCGGTGTACCACATCTGGCAGGTGTCCACGCACCAGGCGTCCAGGATGTCGGAGACCGGGGTCACCACCTGCTCGCGGAACTCAATGAACCGCGCGTTGTCTGCCAAGCGAAAGTGAGTCTTGCGGTCGATCACCGTGATCGCCCGCGCGAAGACCTCGCGACGTCGGTCAAAGCCCGCGACGAGGGTGTAGAGTTGGCGCAGATCCGACTCGTCGGCCGAAGGGCGGTACGGAAACACGATGACCGGGTGGATGCGCCCCACGACCGGCTTGGCACGGGCGGCCCGGCGCACGGGCTTGCTCACCGGCGCCTTGGGAGCGGCTTCCGGATGCTTCATGCGGGTAGACTTCCCCGGCAGCGGGGCCAATGCCAAGCCCGATCCTGACGGAGCGGAAGCAGGCGGTGCATCCAGAAGTTGTGGTTGACCGGATACCAAAGCGCCGCCCCGCCGGGCTCTTCGGCGCACTCCAAGGCGCGCCGCTCCTCCTGGAGTGCGGCGGGAAGCAACGCGCGCCACCGCTTTGGTACCGTCCACCGCACCGACAACCTGTGGATGCACGGGGAAGCAGGAGCGGGACGAGGCGGAGGCAGCGGGGAACCCGCGGAGATGGTGGAGCCGACAGGAATCGAACCTGCGACCTTCTCATTGCGAACGAGACGCTCTACCAACTGAGCTACGACCCCATTCGCGGGCGGCGAAAACGTGCCGATCTCCAGCCCTGATTGCAAGAGCGCAAAACAACGCGTCCGGCTCCCACCCCGCGGCACCCCCGGCCTGTCCCCGCCGCCAGCGGATTGGTCACGGATGAGTCGCGATCCGTGGGGAACCCATCAAAAAGAACCGGATGCCGATGCCGCTGCCGCTGCCGCCCGGGGGTGAGGACGGGACGTCACGTCCGGCCACGGCGGAGGCCCGCGGTGGGTGGAGTTGGCGCAGTTCGGGGCTCACGATGGTCATCGCAACCCTCGTAGGCCTCGCGCTGGCCATCCAGTGGGTCCTGGCCAGCACGAGCTTCGGGCGCAGCCTGTCCTGGCCCGTCGCGCTGACCAATCAACTCCGCGAGGCGTGGCTGTGGGGGTTGCTGGTGCCAGTGGTGTTCGCCGTGGCACGCCGTTTTCCGCTGCACCGCGAGGATTGGTGGCGGGGACTGAGCGCCCATCTGGCCGCCGGGTTGCTGGTCGCCGCGCTGTACTCGGCCTTGAACACCAGCGTCATCGAGTGGTTTACGCCGGACGATCTTCGTCCACAGTTCGGGCACGGCCCCCGCCGCCCGCCCCCGCCCCCGCCCGCTTTCCCAGCCCCGGAGATGGGTGGGCCGCGGGAACCTGGAAAGATACCCGGGCCCCCGCCGTTGCCGCAGCGGTTCTGGTTCGGCTTCGTCTCGCGGCTGCACCTCAACCTCTTTACCTACGCCCTCCTCGTCGCCATCTGGCATCTGCTCGACCGCCAGCGCCGCCTCCACGAGCACGATCGCCAGGCTCGGGAACTCTCGCGGCAACTCGCCGAGGCGCGACTGCAAGCTCTCCGGATGCAGCTCAATCCCCACTTCCTCTTCAACACGTTGAACGCCATCGCCACCCTCGTCCACCGCGACCCCGACGCGGCCGACGAGATGATCGCCTGTCTCAGCGACTTCCTGCGCATGACGCTCAACGCGCCGAACGTGCCCCAGTCCCCCTTGCGTGTGGAACTCGAGTTCGCTCGCCGTTATCTCGATATCGAAAAAGTCCGCTTCGGCGCGCGCTTGAAGGTCGAGGAGGACCTCGCCCCTGAATGCCTGGAGGTCCAGGTCCCCACCCTCGTGCTCCAACCCCTGCTGGAAAACGCCATCCGTCACGGCATCGAACGGTCCGAGGAGGAAGGGCGCCTCGAGTTGCACGCACGCCACGACGGTCCCCACCTCGTGCTGCGCGTCGGCAATAGCGGGCCGAACCTGCGCGATGACCGCAGCCGCGGCGGTGGTGTCGGCCTCGCCAACACCCGGGCACGCCTCCGCGAATTGCACGGGGACCTGGCCTCGGTCACCCTCCTCGAGCGCGCCCAAGGCGGCCTCGATGTCGAAGTGCGGCTGCCATGGTCGGCGTCCCTCCCCGCGATGACGCCACCCCGAACGACCCCGGAACCGCCGCCCGCCCCGCCTTGCCCGACGGGCGCAACCGCCGCTTCCTGACACCACCCAACACCCCATGCCCCTCCGAGTGCTCATCGTGGACGACGAACCCCTCGCCCGGGAGCGGGTCCGCGGATTCCTGCAGCATTCGACCGACGTGGAGACCCTCGGGGAGTGCGCTTCCGGAACCGAGGCCCTGGCGGCCATCGTCAGCCATCACCCGGACGTGGTGTTTCTCGATGTGCAGATGCCCGGCATGACCGGGTTCGAGGTACTCCAGGCGCTGCCGCCCGGGGAAGCTCCGGCCATCGTGTTCACCACCGCCCACGACCAGTTCGCTCTCGAAGCCTTCGAAGTGAACGCGGCCGATTACCTGCTCAAACCCTTCAAGCTCGCCCGTTTTCAACTGGCGGTCGAACGCGCGCGCCGCGCAGTCGAAACCCGCGCCCCGGCCCAGTCCAACCGGCGCCTCGCGGAATGGCTGGAGAAACGCGTCCCGGTGCCGCCCGGCCAGCGGCGATTGCTGGTCAAGGACACTGACCGGGTGGTGATTGTCCGTCTCGACGATATCGACTGGATCGGGGCCGCGGGGAACTACGCCGTGCTCCATGCGGGAAAGACGAACCATATCCTCCGGGAGACGATGGGCAATCTTGAGAGTTCGCTGCCCGAGGAACTGTTCTTCCGCGTGAGCCGCTCCGCCTTCGTCCACCTGCAGCGCATCCGGGAACTCCAATCCCTGCCCGGTGGCCAGCACGTGGTGATCCTCCACGACGGCCAGAAAATAACCATGACCCGCCCGCTTCGGGAACTTCAGGCCCACCTCACCTCCGCGTGAGCACGTACAGTCCCGCTACGGATTGGGCGCAGCCTCCTCCGCCTGCCGGATCAGCCCGAAGAAGCTGTAGGGGTCCACGACCTCGACGGGACGTTCGCCCGGACGCCGGCCCTCCGCGACGCGTCGGCTCACTTCGGCATACCACCGCGGCGCCTTGAGGATGCTGCGGGCCCAGAGAAAGCCCGGGCGGTCCGCGGCCTGCCGTGCCCGACCCAGGATCACGCCAGCGGCTGCCGCGGGGTCGTCGGGCAGATCCCGCTCCGGGCAAGTCGCCACCCCCGCCCGCACCGCCGGACCCCGCTCGAAATGGGTCCCCAGGCCATCCGGGCTGAACTCCCGGTAGGCGGCGAACTCCACGTCGGTCGAGGCACCCGCTGCGCCATCCAGCAGGAAGCCCGTGATGGTCATATCCCAGCGCTCGTAACGCGGCCGACAGTACGCCGCCCAAGCCGCCAACGCCGGGGGAAGCCCGGAGTCCGGGCGCACGGTCAGCCCCCGGGGGTTGAGGTAGCCGGCGCCCGAATCTCCCGCGATGAACCAGTCGTTGGTGCTCGCGTGACGGTACGCATAAACCAGCGCCTGCGGCGCGCGATCGGCGAGGTTGGGGTCGAAGGCCCAGCCCAGCGGCACTTGTCCCAACGCCGGATCACGGAAATGGGCCGGCACCGCTTTCGCCAGCCACGACGGGGCGTCGTAGTCTCCGACGTAGTGCCCCACGAAGAGCCGGTTCGCCACCCGACCCTGGGCATCCACCCAGCCGCGCGCCTGCCAATCGGCCAACGTGGGGCGCGGATTCGGCTGCCGATACCGCGCGGCCAACGGGTAGTGCGCGGAGAACGACGCATTCGCGATCGCCCCCAGACCGGCCGCATCCGCCTCATGGTAGGCGTTAAATTGCGAGATGAGGCGCGTGAACTCCCATTCGGTCGGCACCGGTTCATGGCGCCCCGACCCGCCGTGCGTCGTGTACTTGTACGGCCACGGCGGAAACCCCCCGATCTTCACGATCCGCTCCGCCCCGCCCTCCCCGCCGCTGCCACCGGCCTTCTCCGCACCCTCCGCCAACAACCGCAGTACCCGCAGGAGACAACGACGGTCTGCGCCCACCGGCTGTCCGGGCTCGTCTATCGGCGCCTCGTCCGCCCACGGCGAGAGGTCGAAGAAGAAGGCGCGCCGGGCGATGAACCAGTCGTGGTTCGCCAGGGTATGCATCTCCGCTGACGCCCGATCCGCGCGCTGCAGCCAGAAGGCATCCACGTAGTAGGCCCCCAGCCCCACCCCGCACCGTCCGGTCCGCAGCCACCGGTGGAGGGCCCACTCATAGGCATCGACCTTCGCACTCCCCGTGCTGGTCTCGTCGGTGTCGGGAATCCGCCCGCGCCCGGTGAACTTCGCCGATCCGTCCGGGTTCACCAACCAGAGCCGCACCGGCAACCCGGCCTCCCCGGTCAGCCGCGCGAACCACGAGTTGGTCGAGGGATCCCACCGCACCGGCAGCAACCGCTCCACCCCGGCGGCCGTCGAGGCCAGGTTGCTGGTTGCGGGAACCCGCTCGTCGTAAACCACCAACCCCTCATATCGGTCCCGGAACTGGCGCAACACCGAGGCCAGATCGGGGAGGGCATGGACCGTCGATGCCTTCAGCCAGCCGTCCTCCCCGCGAAACCAGTCGAACCAGAACCGATCCGTTTCCACGCCGAATTCCGAGGTGTGAAAGAGAAAGAGCCTCGGCGCATCCCGGTTCACCAGGCCCTGCAGTGCGGCCAGCAGGTGCATCTCGTCCCAACGTCGCCGCGCCTCCCCGGGCTGCCGGACGTCCACCCGCGCCAGCGGCCGGGCGTTGAAGGTCCAGACCTCGCTCGGCGCAAGCCCCGGCCCGGCGGCGCCCGCCGCGGCAGCGCCAAAGACGCCGGCCACCAGGAAATGGAACATGCCGCGCCCAACGCCCTGCCACCACCGGGTCTTCGCGGGTAGATGCATCACCGGTCCACGGTCCCTCTCCCGGCCGCGGCCGACAAGGCCGCTGGGGCCGCCGGGGCCGCCCCGCCGTTTCCCATGATCGACTCCATCCAGACGCCTTTGTGTTCTTTCGATCGTTTTCGGGGATTTCGCGTGTTTCGCATGTTTCGCGGTCAGTCCTCCCCCTCCGCCACTCACCCCCGACCACGCCCGGATGGGCTCCCCGGTGTCCGCGTCAATCCGGTTGAAATCCGCACCGCCAAGGCGGTCCATTGCCGCGTGTCACCCCTCCGCAGCGTCCTCTCCCGGCGCGATTTCCTCGAGCGTGTTTCCCAGGCGGGCCTCGCCACCGCCGTCCTCGGCACTCCCCTCCCCGCCTCCGGGGTGGATGCCCCCGCCGCGACCGCCACGGTCCCCCTCCCCGACCGGGTGGTGGGCTTTCCGGGTGCCTGGCAGTTCCACCTGCCCAAGGGGGCCCTGATCCTGGTTTCGGACCAGCAACTGGACGACCTGACCGACCCGGACAAGGAAGTGGACCTGAGCCTTACCTCGACCCCGAACCGCACGACCCTCCGGCGCGTCTGCCAGGAACGTCAGGCGGCCGGGGCCCGGACCCTCATCCTCGCCTTCGACGAGTTCTGGTCGCAGTACCGGGCCGGGCAGGGGGGCAAGCCTCGACAGTACACGCCCGACACCGAGGCCTACCTTGAGCGGATCTCCCGGATCAGCCAGACCCTGAAGGCCTATGGGCTCGGGCTCGAACTCAGCCTGCTGAGCCCGCTCGAGATTGGGGCCGGCTACGCCCGCCAGACCGGTGAGGCCGGCCGCTGGGTTCACTTCCGCGAAGGCTGGCGCGATCCAGCGACCGGCCGCTACTCGGTCGGCCTCTGGGAGCAGCGCAAGTGGACCAACAATAAAGGGACCATCGAGCTGCAGCGGTCGGGCGTGCGCGTCTTCGCCTTCCGCGAACGCCGCGTCGGCAACACTGCGTTCTATGCCGTGGCCCCCGCCGACATCGTGGAGTTGAAACTCCCCCCCGAACTGGAGGCCGGCGAAGCCGGCGCCGGAGGCAAGAGCCGGCGACTGACGGTGCGCGGCGCGGGTGAGACCGAGGCAGGTCCCCTGGATCGGGTGCTCGTGGTGGTGGCCTACGCCGTGCCCGAGATGGACTACTTCAGTCCCCGGGCACTCCCCTTCCTCGAGGGACTCGTGCGGCGCTATCATGCTGCCGGGGTCCCACTGAATGGGCTTTACGCGGATGAAATGCACATCCAGCAGGACTGGGGCTACGCCAGCCACCATGAGGAAGGTCAGTTCGCCCTGAGGTATGTCACAACGAACCTCGCCCGCACCTTCGCGGAGCGTTACGGGGCGGAATTCGCCGACTTCGACCGCCACCTGGTCTACTTCTGCCACGGACAGCACGGATTCCTGCCTGATCTCCAATCCCGCCTGCCGGCACAACACGTGATCGGCACCTCGCCGGACGACATCCAGCGCACGCATCTGCTCCGACGTCGCTACTACCAACTCCTGCACCAGACGGTTGTGAACCTCTTCTCCCGGGCCAAGGCCACGGCCGAGGGGCTGTATGGCCATGAACTCGAAGCCCGTGCACACGCGACCTGGGCCCAGAGCCCGACCATCGACTTCTGGCGGACCGGCAACCAGCCGATGGCACCCCGGCAGTACGAGTACACACCCGACTTCCTCTGGTCGAACACGGTCCAACAGGCGGCGAGCGCCTGCAGCGATTACTTCGACTGGAACAGCTTCCTGACCGGCGGCGGCAACGACCACGCCGAGGGAGGATGGAGCGACCGCAACTACTACGGCCTCGCCCTGGCCTGCTCCACCGGCAGCCTGAACCGAGTGCCGAACGCCTACGCGGCCGCCTGGGGGATGCCTCAACCGGCCCTGCGCCGCCACCGGGCCCTGGAGAACGCCTTCGGTTGCTCCCCCGACCCGGCGTTCGCTGCGGTGTGCGACCACGCCCACCGCGCGGTGCCCGTGCTCTTCCTCTACCCCTCCTCGCTCGTCGCCGCCGACGAGCGGTTCGGCTCGTGGATGGTGCAGTATGGCTACGCCAACTACCTCACGCCCGAGAAACTGGTGCAGCACGCCCGGGTCGAGCCGGGCGGAATGCTGGACATCCTGGGACGCCGCTACGGCACGCTGGCAGTGCTCTTCGAACCTCTGCCTCCCGCCGAACTGCTGCCCTTGTGTGAA
>JBBQML010000187.1:0-7682 GCA_038328885.1 Verrucomicrobiota bacterium
CATCGTTCACCGCGACATCAAGCCGGAAAACATCCTCATCGACAGGAAGGGCCGGGTGAAGATCGCGGATTTCGGTCTCGCCAAGCTGCTGGGCCGCGCGGAGGTTGACCCGAGGCTCACCGTCTCGGGCGCGACGCTGGGGACGCCGCGTTACATGGCCCCGGAGCAGATGGACAACCCCGAGAGCGTCGATCACCGGGCAGACATCTATTCGCTCGGCGTGGTCTTCTACGAAATGCTCACCGGCGAACTCCCCGCCGACAAACTTCAGCCGCCTTCGCGCAAGGTGCAGATTGATGTGCGCCTCGACGAGATTGTCCTGCGCGCGCTGGAGAAGACGCCGGAACTGCGCTACCAGACGGCGGCCGAATTGCGAACGCAGGTGGAGACCATGGTCGGCACTCCGCCTCCGAGCAGCGGCAATCTGGCGGGCCCGACCGGCACAAAAGTCATTTCGCCACGCTTCCTCAAAGTCGGTACCAGCACCCTCGTCACTCCCGCTTACCTCGCCACCGCGCGCGGGCACCTCCTGGCTTACCGCACGCGTGGGCAGCTCGTCCTCGACGACCGGCAACTCACCCATACCGCCCCCCCCGCCTTGGTGAGTGCCCTCACCGTCATCCCGCTCGCCGCCATCCGCGATGTGAGCATCGGGAAGTATCCGCGCTCCATGAACCCGCTGGGCATTGACCTGCTCAGCGTGACTTACGAGGAAGCCGGCCAGCGAAAGCAAGTCCTCCTCTCGCCGATGGAAGGCTACTTCGCCATGCCCGGCACCTGGAATGCCCGAGCGGCAGAATGGGCCACCGCCATACGAGAGGCCGCTACCGCAGCCACGGGCCGCGCGCCCACCATCACGCCCTCGGAGCAACTTGGTGTGCCCGGCAGTCCTATCGCGCTTCTCACGATGTTCCTCATGCCGCTGGTGCCGCTGGGAGTGTTCCTGACCTGCCTGACTGTGCTGACTTCACCGGGCGCCTCTCGCCACAACACCGGTCTCGTCAGCCTGTTCGTCTCCGGGATGGCTGCGTTCGGTTTTTTCTGGCTCTTCACGCACCGACGCCGGGCGAATTCGCCTCCCGGTTCCGTTCGGGTGCTCAGTCCGTTGCGGATCTCAGGCGTGCTCGTGCTCATCGCGGTGCTTTTCGGCCTGTCGGTATTGATCTACGTGATCCCCTCCCCGTCGGCTTCCGGCGTCTCGAACTTCATCTGCATTCCGGTGGGCGTGAGTAACAATGTCGTCATCGTGGACGTGAACGCCGAGGTTGCGGCGGGGGGCGCGGAGGTGCAGGTCGCGCTGGACGGGCCGAGGTTGTCACCAGCGACCGAAGCCGGGCTGGCTGAGGCATTTTCTCCTCCGTTCGCCGGCACCCTCGTCAAGCCGACCCCATTCGTCGGCAACCGCCCCTGGCGCATCTGGTCGGCGGGTCCGCAGACCTGGCGGCTGGGCTTCGCACTGCCGGACGCGGCGCTCGCGAAGCAAGCCTTCGCCAACCTCCGTTCCATGGGGCCGCTGCCCGCCGAACCGCGTCGCACGTTCGCCGGCACGCTCTTCGAAGTCGGCCAGCCCGGCGGCGCAGAATACCGGGCCTCGCTGAACGTCACGCCGCCCGTCACGTCCGGGGACCCGAACTGGGTTTCCATCGCCAATTTCAGCCGGAGCAGCGGGTCCGTGGTGACTTTGACATGGGAACTCCTCGCCTCGCAGCCCGGGGTGGTTCGATTCGTTCGTGGGGGCAGCCTCGGTTCGGTGCCTCTCGAACAGAACCCGAAATCCGCCGGCCCGTCGATCCGCTCGGTGTCGAAGCTTTATGGCGCGACCCTCCAAATTGAACTGACCAGGATCGCCACCAACCGTGTCCTGATGGTCAGGCGCATCGGCAACGCGACCACGCGCGAGGAACTCACCGCCAGCTTCCGTGAGCTCTCCGACGAACTGCTCCGCGCGCGCAACCAGAGCTTCAAGACCGTGCGCGGCGCGGAGATTGAGCTGTGCGAGTTTCAAGGGATGCCTCTCACGGTGCAGGTGGAGGTGCTGACTTCAACCGTCTCGACAACCCCCAACGAGAAGCTGGTCAACTGGAGGTTTGCGTTCTTTGGAATCATCGGGCTGTTCCTCGTGCTCGGGTTCATCGCGCTGCTTGGCCTGATGGTTCGCAAGGGCGGAACGGCGGGCAAGGTGGTGGCGCTGGTGGTAGCCGTGCCGTTTCTATTGCTCGTGCTCGGTGTCGCCGCACTGGTGGGATACCGGAAAGTGGCAAGTGATTTCGGGCCGGGTGTCGGTTTGGTGCGCTTGTCGCCGGCCGACGAAATGGTCCTGGAATCGAGCTATCCCGTCCCCGCCCAGCAGCATCCGCCCGGCCAGGTGCAGCAGACGCAAAACGGGTTCCGCCTGACCTTGCCCGCAGCTCAACTCGCCACCTTCGAGTTCTCCATTCGGCAGGCCGATGACTCATGGCAGCCCGTCCCCTCGCTCACCGCGCTCGTCGCCACCGGCGCAGGCGGACGCTATTGGGATTCTCTCTGGTGGACGCTGCGCCGGGGCAACGACGCCAACGTCACGAATCAGCTCTGGTTCTGGACGGTAAGCGCCAACGAGGGCGGGGGGCATCCCCAACCGCAACTCGCCGACCACGGCACCCACTTCACACACCACGTGACGCACCGCGAAACCCTCGACTGGTGGAACCTCGCCGTACCGCCGCGCGTGGCGCTGACGCCTGGCACGCAGGAGACGCTGACGCTCTTCCGCACGTTTGGCACGGCAACCGCGCGCGGTGTCCATCCCAAGGAAGCCCGCATCCGCATTCGCTGCGAACCGCTGCCGGCGGGTTTGCCCGTGTCGGCGGGACAGCACCTCGTCCAGGCCGGCCTTGCCGCGCATGCGCTTCTGGAGAAGCTCTTACCCGCGAAACCACTCGCCGCCACCGCCATCCCGCAGCACATCGAGTTCAAAATCCTCCGCGTCGAGAACCCGAATTGGAGGACGGACGCCGGTGGGAGTTCGCCACTGTACGGCCTCGCGATGGGTGGGTTTAATCCGCGATGAATCCGGGAGCCACCGAGAGCTTTCACTCCACCCGCTGGACACTCGTCCGCCACGCCACCGGGCATAGCGCCGAGGGAAAACAGGCGTTGAGCGAATTGTGCGCGGCTTACTACGAACCGGTGGTGGCGTTTCTCCGCCGCAGCGGCTCCGACGGCGAGTTGGCGCGGGAGTTGGCGCATGATTTCTTCGCCCATGTCCTGAAGAAACCGGACCTGGGCGGCGCTGTGCCTGGGCGCGGGCGGTTCCGCAGCTACCTGCTCGGCGCCTTGAAACACCACCTCAGTCATCGTCGCGAACACGCGGGCCGGCAAAAGCGCGGGGGCGGCCTGGACGCCGTCCCGCTCACTCCCGGCACCGACACCTCGCCCGGCGTGGACCCGTCGGATGTCCGCACCTTGTCGCCGGATCGTGAATTCGACCGCCAGTGGGCCATGCATGTGCTGAAGCATGCCATGACGTCGCTGGAATCAGAATGGCGCGCATCGGGGAAGAACGAGGAATTCGCCCTCCTTCAGCCCATGATTCCCGGCGAGCCTGAGCACGGCGGCCTGGCTGCCCTGGCCGACGCTCGCGGACTGAACGCGTCGTCGCTACGAAAGACTTTGAGCCGCCTGCGCCAGCGCTTCCGGCACCATGTGAAGGCTGCCATCACCCCGACGCTGGCCGAGGGCGTGGAAACCGACGATGAAATGCGTCAGTTGCTGGCCGCAGTGTCGCCCTGAGACCTTGACTCAACCGCCTCACGCAACCCGTCGTTGAAGGATCGCGTGTGGACTGGGCTGTGTGACTTCGCCCCTTGGTAGCCACTGTTTCTCCACGCGGTCGCGTTTGAGGGCACTCAGAATGCGGCCATGAGTCCCTTACGGTACTCGTCACTATGGTTTGGGTCAGCCCTTAACTCAGTATTCAACGGCCCGGATCCCCAAGCCGCGGGTGGGCGAATCCAGGGCCATCCACGCCAAAGTTTTAAATTCAGGGCTGACCCCGAACCTCCGGCTGTCATTGCCCACTCCAGCCAGCGATAGTTGAGGCTGGCCCACATCGGCGGCGCTGCTGCAGGTCCCTCATCACTTCGGGCAGAGCCTCCTCGAGGGAGGATTGACCCAGGAATTCCGCCGCCTCTCGGATGGCCCCGCGCGACCGAAGACCGGCGTAGACATGCAGTTCGAACTGCAGGCGCAATCGTGTCGCCGCCTCGGTCAGCCCGAGCCAATCCAGCAGGATCACCAGGGTCTCGACGGTGGAGTACATGCCCCCCGCGTGCTGGCTCCTCAACCGAAAGCGGCTCGGGCCCCCAGCGGGCAGGCTCACCAACCGGCCCCAGGGCTCCACCGCCTTGCGCATACGTGACACCTCACGCCAACTCCCGTCCAGGAGGAGAACCTGAAGCGAACCGGCGGGAATCCCGGCAGGCAGTGGCTGGCCGGAGGGATGCAGAATCCAGAGGGTCCGGTCGGGCCGCACAATCGACTCCCGGACGAGGGGGATGTCGTGAGAGTAGACATGGCCTCGCGAAGCGGGCATCACCCGGTTGATCAGCCGACCGGTGCTGGTTGGACGCCAGCACTCGCGACGGTGGATCAGGACGTCCACCCTCAGTGGTCCATCGACGGGGCAGAACCCGCTGCAGATGCACCAACGGATAGCGAACTGGCAGCGCGGGCAGCGCTGGGTGCCATTCCCGACAACACTTCGGCTCACAAAGGGCCCTCTTGGTGAGGCAAAGAGCCGGCGGCGTCAACGCTGCCCAGTCCAGATGGGTATCGCCGGCCCGACGGAGACCCGTTGGTTCCGGCAGCCGACTGGTCGACTCAGACCGCCCGGGGCTTGACCACGAGCAGCACGATCCCGCCGACGAGAGCCAGGGCTCCCACGACCGGGGGCACGAAATGGCTGTCGGTGGTCTTGATGTTCATGCCGAGGAACTCGATCGGCTTGCCGGGGGTCTTGAAGGTGATGCCAGAGTATGCCAGGACCACGACCCCCAAGGAGATAAGAACGACAGCAACGATGGTTTTTGTATTCATGATCGGAGTCCGGCTCACCCGTGCTGATGAACCAAACCTCAAGTGGCTTTGCGCCCCGAGATGAGGTTCACGAGAATCATGATGACGGCGATGACCAGCAGAATGTGGATAAACCCACCCATCGACGTGCTGGTCACGAGCCCCAGCAGCCACAAGACAATGAGAATGACCGCAATCGTGTATAACATAGTAGTGCTTCCTTTCAGGCTCTCGATCCGCCGGATCCCAGGCAGTCGCGACCTCGCCCCAGCCACCCACCACCTGCGGACTCCTGAGACCGGTTGTGCGGTGCGCTCTTGCGCGGTCCACAGCGGTGCCAAGCTAGGGGATGCGCGGTGTCGCCGCTATGGGGTATAGACCCACTGTGTCACGCGCCCTCGCACGGGTGCCGTTCCTGGCAACCGGTAGGGTTAGACCCCATAGCGCGCGACCACTCTCCACGGCATGGTTCCTACAGGATAAAGCTTATGCACAAGTACACTCAGGGAGTCCGTGATGACATTGATCGTCTGGTCGACGAGGCCCGTGCTTTGGTAACCGCAACCGCCGATTTGACCGGCGACGGGGTCGCCGCCGCCCGCGAGCGTCTCGCGGCTTCGCTCGACCGCTGCAAGTCCGCGTACGGTCGTGCGCGTGACCGGGCGGTGGAGGGGGCGGAAGCCGCGGATGAGGCAGTGCGGGGGCATCCCTACGAATCCATCGTCGTCGGGATGACGGTGGGGGCGATCCTCGGCTGCCTCGTGGCCATTGGCCTCTGCCGCCGCTGAAGGACTGAGACGCGACCAGGTTCCCCACCTACGTCAACGCTGGGGAGTCCGTGTTGAGCTCCGGACCGCAGCTATCTGGCGCGGATCGACTCCGGCACCGACCAAGTGGGGACATCATTGGAGCTTGGGCGCGGCGCGAGGCGGGAGGCCGGGAGGCCGGGAGGCCGGGAGGATTCCTTGCTCCATGGTCGGGTGGTCGAGACCCCCTGGGCCCGGGGATGGCGAGCGTTGGCCGGCCGAACCCCGGGCCGGCCCTCAGTAAGGCCCTCAGTAACGATAATGTTCGGGCTTGTAAGGCCCGTCGGCCGAGATCCCGAGATACTCAGCCTGCTTATTGCTGAGCCGGGTCAGCTTGACCCCGATCTTCTCGAGGTGCAGGCGGGCCACCTCCTCGTCAAGCTTCTTGGGCAGGCGGTACACCGTCTTCTCGTACTTGTCCTTGTTGGCCCAGAGGTCGATCTGCGCGAGCGTCTGGTTGGTGAAGGAGTTCGACATGACGAAGCTCGGGTGCCCGGTGGCGCAGCCGAGATTCACCAGCCGACCCTCGGCCAGCAGGTAGATGCTCCGCCCGCCGGGCAGGTAGTAGCGATCGTACTGGGGTTTGATGTTGTCCACGCGCACACCCTTGTGGCGCTTGAGGGCGTCGACCTGGATCTCGTTGTCGAAGTGGCCGATGTTGCAGACGATGGCCTGGTCCTTCATCTGGAGCATGTGCTCCACGGTGATGATGTCGCAGTTGCCGGTCGTCGTGACGTAGATGTCGCCGGCTCCCAGCGTGCTCTCGAGGGTGTTGACCTCGAAGCCCTCCATCGCGGCTTGGAGCGCGTTGATCGGGTCGATCTCGGTGACCACCACCCGCGCGCCGTAGGCGCGCAGCGAGTGCGCACTGCCCTTCCCGACGTCGCCGTAGCCGCAAACGACCGCGACCTTGCCGGCGATCATCACATCCGTGGCCCGTTTGATGCCATCCGCAAGGGATTCACGACAGCCGTAGAGGTTGTCGAATTTCGATTTGGTGACCGAATCGTTGACGTTGATCGCGGGGACGAGAAGCTTGCCCTGCTCGGCGAGCTGATAGAGGCGGTGGACGCCGGTGGTGGTTTCCTCGGAGACACCGCGCCAGTCCTTGACAATCCGGGTCCAGATCCCGGGCATTTCCTTGGCGGTGCGCTTCAGCAACGCCTTGATGACCGACACCTCGTGGCTCTCGCTCGGCTGGCTCACCCAACGGCTGCCCGCCTCCATCTCGCAACCCTTGTGGATCAGGAGAGTGACATCCCCGCCATCATCAACCACCAACTGGGGACCGAGGCCGCCGGGGTGAAGCACCGCCTTGAGGGTGAGTTCCCAGTACTCCTCGAGGGTTTCACCTTTCCAAGCGAACACGGGCACGCCGGTGGCGGCGATGGCCGCGGCGGCGTGGTCCTGGGTGGAGAAGATGTTGCAACTGGCCCAACGGACCTGCGCGCCGAGTTCGACAAGGGTCTCGATGAGGACGGCGGTCTCGATCGTCATGTGCAGCGAACCGGTCACGCGCACACCCTTCAGCGGCTTCTGCTTGGAGTACTTCCGGCGAACCGACATCAGGCCGGGCATCTCGTGCTCGGCGACGGACATCTGCTTCCGGCCCCATTCGGCGAGTGCAAGGTCGCGGACGATGTAGTCGCTCCCCTTGGGCGTGAGCGCGGCGTATTGCGCCAGGTTGGCGGTGGCGTTGCTCACTTCCGCCAGCACGGCGGCGGCAACGGCGGTCTTCTTGGAGTTCTTGGCCATGGTAGATCTTTGAAAAGTCTTGTTTGCCTGCGTGGTGACGACAACCGCCGGGCGAAAGGGGTCGCC
>JBBQML010000188.1:0-7674 GCA_038328885.1 Verrucomicrobiota bacterium
TGTGGCGCGGACGGGAGCGCGGTTCTCCAGAACCGCAGCGGGTCCCCTTGCGTGGCGCTTGGGAATCGACTCCCAGGCGCCACCCGCGCACGAGCCGCTGCGCCTCGGGATAGCGTCGCGGAGGTGCCACGTCGGCGGTTCCGATTCGATGGAACCTCCTCTTCAGGTGTGTCGTGGGGTTCCGGTTGCGCCCCTCCTGTCCGCGCCTCGGAGACTGGCGTCCAGCAGGTGGGCATTGCTGAGGTACGCATCCCTCAGATCCGCCTGGCGCAGGTCAGCCCAGCGGAGGTCGGCGTGCCGCAGGTGCGCCCCGTTGAGCAGCGCCCCGGCCAGGTTTGCATGGATCATGTCGGCGCTCGTCAGATTGGCATTCTTGAGGTCGACCCCTCCCAGGTTGGCGCGGTCGAGGTTGGCCCCGGTCAGATTCGCCCGGGTCAGGATCGCATCCCGCAAATCCACATGGCTCAGCGTGGCGTACTTGAGGTCCGCGTGATCCAGGTTCGCTCCGCGGAGATCCGTGTCTTGAAGGTCGGCGCCGGTCAGGTCGGGGACGGTGTCCGGATTGTTGCGGCGCCATTCATTCCAGGCGGTGACCCCTCCCTGGAGGATGCTGATCTGTTCGGCTTTAGCCATATGTCCGCATCGTCCATGCATGAGTGATTCTTACAACGCCAATGGGGTGAGCTGGAGTGTGTGGATCTGTGACCTCCTCTCGGGTTGGACGCGCGAGCGGATTCCCCGCGGGTTTGGGATGCGCGGTAACACGTTGCGGATCAGGGCCGGCTCGGCTCGGTCACCCCCGGTTTCGCGGCGGCCTTGGCGCCTCGCTCGCCACCCCGTGTCCAAGGCTCCCGGGGATGGTCTGTGATTCCAGGGACAGTCAAACCACCCGCAACTCCGACCGCGGCAGGATCTGCTGGAGCATCAGTTCCGAGCGTGCGGAGGCTTCCCTGGCCAGTTCATCCAGGGCCCCGGTGGGGACCTCGAGATCGAGTGCGGCCGAGTTGAGGAGACTCTCCTGCGTGCGGGCGGCGTAGTGGGCCAGACCCTGGCGAAGCGGCAAGGAGAACAACGCGAGGAGAAGCCCGAACACCACGACATGCCAACCGGTGGCTTCCCCGGACTCCACCGCCGCGAGGTAGCGCTGCAGCGTGCGGTCCTGCAGCGGGCGCAGTCGCCGCAGTTCTGTCCGGCCAACGTGTCGACTGGCCTCCGCGAATGCGGAATGTCCGTAGCGCGGTTTCAGGGACCGATCCAGCTCCAGCAGCTCACGGACCTGACCCCGGGAGGCGAAACCGTAGGCCTCACGAATCGTAGGGAGTTCCAGGGGTTCGAGGAACTGGGTGCGGAAGCGAACGAGGAAGGCCCGGAGATCCTCGAAGGATGCGGGTCGGCGCATGCCCACGAGTTCGGCCAGGGCACCGAGCGAAACCTGGGCCGCGGCGGACCCGAGTGCCTCGACCAATGATCCGGCCTCGCCGGTGAGGCTTTCATCGGGGGTCGAGGGTTGGGGGATGACGGTTGCGTTCATGGCCCGTGGCACGCGGAGCAGAGTAGGTGCCCCGGCACGGTCCCCAATGCAAACGCGAATTGCGCCCGGACCTGGCGCCCATCGCCCTCCGTCGGGGGCGTGGGCCTGGTGTCGGGCCAGCCAGCGGACGACCACCGCTGGCTGCCACGACTTGTCCCTTGACCCGGCACCTTCTCGGAGCAACCTGCCCGCAGACTCCCAGTACACCCTGTCCAAACCTACCCCGCCCCAGCCATGAACAAGCGCATCCCGTATTCGGGTCTCAATCGACGTCAGTTTCTGTCCACGACAACGACTGCCATCGCCGCGGCGACCATCGTTCCCCGGCACGTGTTGGGCGGCCCGAAGTTTGTTCCCCCCAGCGAAAAGGTGCACGTGGCCGTCGTGGGCTGCGGTGGGCAGGGGCGGACGAACCTCGGGGAACTCCTCAAGCTCGACGAGGTGCAGGTCATCGCGGTCGCTGATCCGGTGGAGAGCGCCGATTACGATCGCTTTTACTACAAGGGCCTGGCCGGTCGGAAGCCGGTGAAGGCCATGATCGAGAAGCACTACGCGGGCAAGACCCCGGGGTCGGCCGCGTGCGCGGATTACGAGGACTTCCGCGTGATGCTGGAGAAGGAATCCGCGATCGATGCCGTGCTGGTGGCCACGCCGGACCACGCCCACGCCTCGGTCGGTATCCGCGCCATGCGTGCCGGCAAGCACGTCTACTGTGAGAAACCGCTGGCTCACAACGTCTGGGAGTGCCGCCAGTTCGCGAAGGTCGCGCAGGAGACCGGGGTGGCCACGCAAATGGGCAACCAGGGCCACTCCGGCGACGGCATCCGGCAGACCGTGGAATGGTTGAGGGCGGGGGCGATTGGAACCGTGCGCGAGATCCACGCCTGGTCCGATGCCGGCCGTTTCGTGGTGGGCCGGGGCAGGCCCGACACCACGCCTCCAGTGCCGGCCGGGATGAACTGGGACTTATGGCTGGGACCTCGCGGGCAGCGGCCGTACCACGGTGACTACGCCCCCTTCAACTGGCGTGGGTGGTGGGCGTTTGGCGGCGGGGCTTTCGCGGACATGGCCTGCCACAACCTCGACAACGCCGTCTGGGCCTACGATCTGGAGGCGCCGACCAGCGTGGAGGGCTTCGCTGCCGCCGGGGTCGACAGCGAGCGGACCTCCTTCGCGAACATTTTCCACTACCACTTCCCGGCCAAGGCCGGCCGGCCCCCCATCCGCCTGAGTTGGTACGATGGCGGGGTCCGCCCCCCCGTGCCTGAGTGGGTGGGCCCGGAGGAGCAGTTGGAGGGTGGAGGCAACGGCACCTTGTTCATCGGCGAGAAGGGGATCATTTCCTGCGCGGGCTGGGCCGGGGCACCGCGGATCTTCCCCATGTCCATGCAGGAGTCGTACGAGCGACCCGCACCGACCATCCCCCGCAGCAAAGGGCACCATCGGGATTGGATCAACGCCTGCAAGGGCGGTCCGGCGGCAAGTTCCAACTTCGCCTACGCGGCACGCCTCACCGAGATCATCCTGCTCGGCAACGTGGCTTTGCGGACGGGCAAGAAGCTCTGGTGGGACGCCGTCAACCTGAAGGCAACCAACGCGCCCGAGGCCGACCCCTTCATCCGCGAGAACTACCGGGCCGGTTGGGAAGTCGCCTGAGGAGGTTGGAGAATCGCGCTCTCCAGAAACGTCGCGCGGCGGACCACCGTGCGTTCGTCGCTGGTGTAGGTGACGTGGATCCTCCGGTCCCGGGTCTGGATCGCCGTCGGGTAGGCGAAGTCCCCCGGGCCTTCCGCCAGATTGCGGCGGTGCGGCCACGTCCTGCCACCGTCGGTGGAGATCGCGGCCCGGAGCGGAGTGCGAGAGTCCGGGCTGTCGTTGTAGACGAACAGGAGATGACCGTTCTGCAGACGCAGCAGTTCCACCGACGCGTTCGGATTGGGGAATTCGGTCTCGACCCCCGCCGACCACGTGCGCCCGCCGTCCGTGGATTCCGTGCGCACGACCTTGCCGTCGCTTCCGGGCTCATAGTCTCCGGCGCGGCGACAGAGTGCGAGGAGTCGACCCGGTTCGAGTTCGACGGCGGCGGGTTGAAGGTTGCCCAGACGCGAGCTCACCCGGTTGGACTCGGTCCAGGTCTTGGTGGACGGATCGAAACGGAGGAAGAGGGAACGGGTGTCGGCACCGGTGCGTTCGGGGTCCGCGCCTGTTTCGTGGTAGATCGGCAGGAGGTAGCAGCCGTCCGCCAGCAGAATCGGGCGGCTGCGCACCATCACGCCGGCCTCCCAGGCTACGATGAACGCGTCGCTCCACTGATTCCCCCGATCGCGGGAGATCTTGGCGGCGATGCGGGAGGTGCTCCAGGTGGCCCCGGGTCGGACCACGAAGAACAACCAGACGGCGCCATCCGGGGCCTGCCAGAGGACCGGGTTGCCCATGGAGTAGAACGGGTTCTCGGCGATCGGACGCGGGGTGGACCATTGGGCCGACCCCTTCGGCAACCGGGATCCGTACACCTTGGTGGCGGTCGCGTACTCCCCCTCACCGCCATAGAAGGCCAGCAGGAGATCGCCGTTGTCCAATTCGGTCAGGGTCGAGGGATGCTTGTAAGGGCCGGTGGGTACTTCCGGCCCGAAGATCCGCTCCTGGAGGAGCTCCGCTCCCTGGGTGGGGAGCATACCCAGGACCCAGCTCAGCAGGGCGGCCAACAGGCTCACGACAGCAACTCGGCGGTGATCGACCATAGGTGAGTTCTATCCGGATCTCGGGGGCTCGCCAAGAGGCATGGTGCAGAAACCCTGACGCGCGAATTCCCCAGAGCGGAGGGGTCAGTCCCACACTTTGCCAGTCCGGTCAACCGAGGGCACCCAGGCTCCAACCCGTGCTGCCCTCGGCAGACGGATCCGCGATACCAACACCCACCGATCGCCAAAGTGTGGGACTGACCCCGGGACACCGATCGCCAAAGTGTGGGACTGACCCCGGGAAGACCCCGGGAAAGTGTGGGACTGACCCCGGGACGGGATGACCCCGGGACGTGAGTCATTGGGACAAGGTCGATGCGGTTGGTTGGCCTTCACCCGGTCACTCTGCCGAATTTCTTTTCCAATTCACGAAAGCCCATTTCGATCAGCGTGGGTCGTCCGTGCGGACACGTGTACGGCATGTCGCATTCGCGCAGACTTCGCAGCAGCCCCTCCAGTTCGGGGCCGGCCAGGAGGTCGTTGGCCTTGACGGAGTGCCGGCAGACGGTTTTCGCCACCACGGCCTCGCCCAAACGCCAGGCATTCACGGAAGAGCCGGCCGCCCGGAGTTCATCCACCAGTTCCAGGGCGAACCGGCGAGGATCGTGGCTCTTCACGAAGGGGGGCAGCGCGTCCAGCAGAAATGTGCGGTCCCCGAATTCGCTGAGGCCCACACCAAGTCGGCCGAGAGTCGCCAGGTTCTCGCGGATGAACGCGGCGTCCCGGGGGGGGAGTTCGAGGGTCTCCGGAAGCAGCAATCGTTGCGCTGGAGCGACATCCCCTTGCTCCAGTCGGCGGAGCATTTGCTCGTACAGCACGCGCTCGTGCGCTGCGTGCTGGTCGAGAAGGACCAGCCCGCGATCCGATTCGAGCACGACATAGAGCCGGCCGATGACCCCCACGATTCTCAGCGGGATCGACAACAGCGGCGGCGGTCCTCCCGTGGGAGCCGCGGGAGCCGCGGGAGGCGCGGGAGGCGCGGGAGGCGCGGGAGGCGCGGGGGACACCGGTGCGGGTGGAGGTCGTGGCGGTGGGACCTTGTCAAGCGTCGTCGGGGGCGACTGCTGGGCGGTGGGGTCCACCGGCAGCGACGCAGGCCCGGGTGCCGGCGCTGGTGCCCCCACCCGGAGGCTCGGGACGGGGTTGGCGGCGGCGGCCGGGCCGGCGGGCGGCGTCTCCGGAGACGGCGGCGGCGGCAGGGGCAGGGTCGAGGTCGAATAGAGGAACTCGGGATGAGGGGGGACGGCCGCGGCGGCGGGTGCCGGGATGGGAGACCGCGGGGCTTCGGGGCTCGGAATACCCTCCCGGGAATGCCATCCCTTGAGGGCACTCCGGACCGCCTCCGCCACGAACCACCGGACGGCCCGCTCACGGTGGAACTTCACCTCGCGCTTGGCGGGGTGGATGTTGACGTCCACCTCCGCAGGATCGACCTCCAGGAACAAGCAACAGAGGGGATACCGTCCCTTCATCAGGCTGTTGTGGTACCCCTCGATCAGCGCAGCGCTGAGTCCCCGGTTCTCCACGGGTCGGCGATTGACGAACAGGAATTGGTCCTCGCGGGTTGCGCGGGAGACGCCGGGTGCTCCGATCCAACCCCAGACGCGTGCCGAGGCCGGGGGGGAGAACTCGGGCGGGTGGGTTGGGTCGGCCGACTCCAGAGGCGCGCCGTCCAACTCCGCGGCTGCCGAGACCGGGACCATGAGGAAGCCGTCACCGATCAGGAGGCGGAAGCGGAGCTGGAGCGCCTCGAGTTGGTCCTCGGTGGTTTCCGCCCGCGGAAGGGCCGGGAGTTGCCAGACCGTCCGGCTTTCCATGAGCAGGGTGAACGCAACGTGGGGGTGGGCGAGCGCGGCGGTCGTCAGCCAATGCTGGATGTGGCTCCGTTCCGTTTCGTCACTGCGGAGGAACTTCCGCCGGGCCGGCACATTGAAGAACAGGCTTCGGATCTCCACCGAAGTGCCGGGGGGCGCGCCGGCCTCCTTCACCTCGAGGATCTTTCCTCCGTTGATGATGATCTGGGTTGCGACGGAGGTCGGCGTGTCCGCCTGCCGTTCGCGGGTGGTGAGTGCGAACCGTGAAATGCTGGCGATGCTGGGGACGGCCTCGCCCCGGAACCCCATCGTGCGGACCCGCAAGAGGTCGTCCGCCTGCCGGATCTTGCTCGTCGCGTGACGTTCCAGGCACAGGAGCGCATCGTCCCGGCTCATCCCGCAGCCATCGTCGGTGACCCGGATGAGGCTGCGCCCCGCGGCCAGAATCTCCACCGTGATCCGGGAGGGTTCGGCATCGAGGCTGTTCTCGACCAGTTCCTTGACCACGCTCGCCGGTCGCTCGACCACCTCACCCGCGGCGATCTGGTTCGCCACCTGTTCGGGGAGGAGTCGAATGCGGTTCATCGCCAGAGGGTGCGACGGGCCGGGCTCAACGGGCCAGGTATCGGGCCAGGATCGGCCGCAGCTCGCGCAGGGTTTTCGCCGGCCACAACGCCCGGTCGGTAAACAGGGCGGTGTCCAGAGCGGTGTGGCAGGGCCAGGAAGGTGCCTCGGGGATCGCCGGCAGGACGTCCAGGATCAGCCGACGCGCCGCGTCCGCGTTGGCGTTGAGGTTGGCCACGACCATCTCGACCGTGACGTGTTCCTCGTCGACGTTCCAGCAGTCGTAGTCGGTGACCATCGCCGCCGTGGCATAGGCGATCTCGGCTTCCCGGGCGCACTTTGCCTCGCCGAGGTTGGTCATACCGACCACGTGGTGTCCGGCGGCCCGGTTGGCGAGCGACTCCGCGCGAGTGCTGAAGGCCGGGCCTTCCATGCAGACGTAGGTCCCGCCGTCGTGGTGGCGAAGTTTCAGCTTCCGGGCGCTGGCCATCAGGAGTTGGCGCAGTTCGTCGGCGAACGGATGCGCGAAGGCGACATGGGCGACGATGCCCCGGCCGAAGAGGGTGTGATTCAAGGACTGCTTGGTCCGGTCCAGGAATTGATCCGGGAAGACGATGTCGCGGGGGCGGAACTTCCGCTGCAGGGAGCCCACGGCGCTGATGGACACGATCCATGCCACACCCAACTCCTTCATCGCCCACAGGTTCGCCCGGTGGGGCAGTTCGCTCGGAAGCAGAACATGGCCCCGTCCGTGACGGGGCAGGAACACCACCTCGCGACCCTCGAGGCGGCCGGTCAGGAGCGCATCGGAGGGCGGTCCGAACGGGGTCCGGACCTTGACCCACTTCGTCCGGGTCAGGCCCTCGATGTGATAGAGGCCCGAACCTCCGATGACGCCGATCCGGTGCGGTTGACGCGACATGGAGCGGTGGGTTTAGCGCGGTCGCCGCGAACCGACAACAGGCAATCCCATGGACGTTGCGCACCGGCCATGGCTACCGACAAAGTGGATGAGGCTGATTTG
>JBBQML010000189.1:0-7651 GCA_038328885.1 Verrucomicrobiota bacterium
TGGAGGCGAGCGAACCGGAAGCGCAGGCGGACGCCGCTTTCCGGCGAATCCTGCTCCGCCGTGCACAGGAGCAGGAACGAGCGCAGTTCGCCGCCTACACCAAGCGGCACGGCCTCGCCAATGCCACCCAACTGCTGCTGAATAGCAACGAGTTCCTCTACCTCGACTAGGCCATGGACCGCGCCTTTCACCGCCGGGATTTCCTTCGCAGCCTCACGACCGGGCTCTCGGGAGTGGCCGTGGCCTCCCTGCTGGCACGCGAGGATCGGGCGGCGGCGGCTCTCCATCACCCGCCCAGGGTGAGACGGGTGATCCAGCTCTTCATGAACGGCGGGGCGAGCCAATGCGACCTGTTCGATTACAAGCCCCAGCTCATCGCACGCCACGGCCAGAAGTTCGACCCCGGTGCCGGACAACGCGTCGAGGCGAGTATCAGCCTTCCCGGCGCCGTCATGAAGAGCCCGTTCGATTGGGCCAGGCATGGGCAGTCCGGTCGCTGGGTGAGCAGCGCCTTGCCCTGCCTGGCCAGGCACGTTGACGACCTGGCCTTCCTCATGGCCATGCAGTCCGTGTCCAATGTTCATGGCCCGGCCGCCTATCTGCAGACCAGCGGGTACCTGCTGCCGGGGTTCCCTTGCGCCGGGGCCTGGATCTCTTACGCCCTGGGCAGCCTTTCGGAGAATGTTCCAGCCTTCGTCGCGCTGCCGGATGCCCGGGGCCTGCCTTACAACGGGCGCAGCGCGTTCACTTCCGGCTTCCTCCCCGCCAATCACCAGGGAACCGTGATCCACGCCGCCGCACCCCAGCCGGTGACGCACCTGCAGCCCCCGGCGGGGGCCGCGCACATCACGCCGGCGAGCCGATCGGATGGCTTGAACCTGCTCCGTGGGTGGAATGCCGCTCACGCCGCGGAGCGTCCCGACGACTCCCGTCTCGGTGCCCGCATGCAGAGTTACGAACTCGCCGCACGCCTCCAGTTGGCCGCCCCGGAATTGCTCGACCTCGGCGCCGAGTCAGCAGGAACCAGGAGGCTCTACGGACTCGACCAGACGGAGACGGCGGACTTCGGCAAGCGCTGCCTGTTCGCCCGGCGCATGATTGAGCGGGGGGTGCGCTTCGTACAGGTCTGGAGCGGCCACGGAGGGGGCGCGGACAACTGGGACAATCACACCGATATCCCCAGGGAACTCGGCGCGGCGGCGCGGAGCATGGACCAACCCGCCGCCGCCCTGCTCGTGGATCTGAAGGCCCGGGGTCTCCTCGAGGACACCCTGCTGGTCTGGACCACCGAATTCGGCCGGATGCCCTTCAGCCAAGGCAACACCGGCCGCGACCACAACGGCGGAACCTTCGTCTCCTGGTTCGCCGGCGCGGGAATCCAGCCCGGCGCCGCCTTCGGCCAAAGCGACGAGTGGTCCTGGAAAGCCGTCGACGGCGTCACCACCAGCTACGATTTCCACGCCACGATCCTTCACCTGCTCGGTATCGATCATCATCGACGGACCGATCGGAACGGCGGCATCGACCGTCGCCTGACGGACGTTCATGGGCGCGTCGTCACCGAGATCCTGGCCTGAGTTTCCCGGGCCTAGTGCCGGAGCACCACCGGCGGCATCGCGTGCGCCCGGCACGCCGAGAGAGCCTCCGTCGGGTCCGCGAAGCCGGAGGAAGCCTCCAGCACATAGCGGAACTCGTAGCGTCCTCCGCAGGTAAGCCGGAAGTTCGTGTCCCACTTGTTGTTCGTCAGCCAGGAGTAGACCGGGCCCGTCGGCTCGAGGGTCGTCGAGTAGGTCCAGAGCCGGAGCTTGCCGACGTGGACCAGCGGGGCGTCCAGGGTGGTCCAGGCCAGTCCGCCGCCCGGTCCGACCAGGGCCGCTCCGGCCTGCAGGCAGTAGTAGTCGCAGCAGCTTCCCGGGAGTTGGTCCATACCCGGCCGGATTGGTGCGCCCGGCTTGTCGAGGTACCAGACCCCCCCCGCCATCTCGAGGGGAAAGAGCACGTACAGCCCCTCCGGGTCCATCACGTCGGTCTTCACCACCCGGGCCGACAGCTCGATCTGAGGGAGATCCCGGTAGAAGGTGGCCCCGAGCACGTAGCCCTGGGTTCCGGGCACCTCGTAGGTCCACTCCCAACGCTCGCAGACGGCGCCCACGCTGACGCGTTTCACCCCCGTGCACCGTCCGACCGTGACCTCGGCCTTCGGGATCGTCCGCGCACTGTAACCGAAGCCGGCGGCCGCGCCCCGATTGCCACCGGGGAAGAGCTGGTAGACGGGGCAACCCAAGCCCCCGATCCCGGCGCCGAGAAACTCCCTGCCCGTGCCGGCATCGACCAGGCTGTAGAGGCCCCGCCGGTCATCCCAGGCAGCGCGATAGAAGGCGTTCGCGAATCCGTCCGACCGGCTGGCCGGCACGGTCGGCATCGCGGCCGCCTCGACCCGGAGCGTGACTTCACCACCCGGCGGCAGTTCGACGCGGGTGACGATCACCCGGCCCCTCGGCGCCGGTTCGAGCTGGCAGGGCAGGGGGATGCCCGTCGGGCCCACCACGCGCACCCCGCCAGCGACCATTGGGTCCTCCCAGTAATCCACCGGCAACTGGACCGCCGCCTGGACGGGGCGATCCAGGGGATTGATCACCTGGTAGGTGAAGGGGCGTCGGGCGGAGAACTCGCCTTCACCGCGCCGGCGGAGCACTTCGACGAGTGCCTGGCCCGCCAGTTCGTCGGCCTGCACGGCATGCATGGATTTGCGGCTGAACACCTGGTGGGTGAGGAGGGAATGGCTGGCGGTGTTCGAGTACCCGAACGTGTGCTCGGCGTAGAGCGCGAGCCGGTGATCGATGGCCTCGATGCGCTCCGGTGTGATCACGCGGTTCTGGGGATCCAGCCGCCGCACCAGGTGGCGGGTCCGCTGCGCATTGCGAAAGAGCAGGGTGTCCAGCGGTGTTGCCGCCACACCGTCCGACCACCAATCCGTCCAGTCGCCGCGGTAGGTGGGGATCTCGGGCACGGTCTGTTCGAGGTGCCGGAAGAACTCCGCGAGGGTGGCGGTCCGGATGTGGATTCGGTCCCCGTGTTTCACGTTCCATTGCCGGATCAACTCGCAAGCCTGGTCGCCAGCCGGGCCGTTGTCGGTATAGAGCGCGTTGCCCATCAACGGCAGGAAGTCGTAGGGATAGCCGGTGTTCTCGAGGTGGGCCAGCGTGGGCAGCAGTTTGCGCTCGGCCAGGCTGATGTCCCGGACGTCCTCATAGCGGTGCTTCGGTGGCAGGTTCAGTCCGGGAAAACCCAGGTCGGTATCCGGCGAGTAGTACCCCATCAACCCGAGCACGTTCGCCCGATGGTAGGGCAGACCGCTCCAGACCAGCACCCGTCGTCCTGACGGCGCCTCCCAATGAAAGGGAGTCAGCGGCCGGCCGAGCGGAACCCCGCCGTGGTGGGTGTTGATGTTGGTGGAGAGATAGCGGACGCCCGCCTCGGCCAGCAGTTCGCAGAACCCCCAGGAGAACCCGTTGACGTCGCAGCTCATGCAGACGTCCAACTGCAGCCCCTCCTTCCGGGCGAAACGTTGCCCGGGCTGCAGCGTCGAACGCAGCACCTCCAGGTCGAGCAGTTCGGTCAGGTGGAAGTAGCCGGCCGTCAGTTCGATCCGGCCCGATCGCAGGGCGCGCAGCAGTTGGCGCCGCTCCTTGGCCGTGGCCGAACGGAGGAATTGCTCAAGCGACCAGAACCCCTCGATCGTGTACTTGAACTGGCTATCTTGATCGCGGCTTCTCTGCGCCGCGCTCAGGGCCATCTCCACCGCCTGGCGCACGAACTGCCGGTGGTAATCCGCAATGACCTCCTGCCGATCCGTGAAGCCCAGATCGATGTGCGAATGCTGGATCACGAACAGCTCCCACCGACGCCCCGGCGGTCCCGACGCGGTCCCCGCTTCGGGTGCCGCGGTCGCCCAGGCCGGCAAGGCCATTCCGGCGACGGCGGCTCCCAGGGTTCGGACGCAGAATTCGCGGCGACTGAGGTTTTCGCTGGGCGACGCGGCAGGGTCCGGGCGGTTGTTCATGGCGGGGGTTCCGGGCAGCTGGGCGGGACGCTTCGGGACCGCCTCCGGGTTGTCACGTCAGAAGCCGCGGAACGCCTTCGACCCGGTTCGGGGCGGGACGCCACGGCCGGGTCGCGCCGGACCTCCAGGCGACCGATCCACCGATCATCCCGATCATCCCGGACCTCGCCCCGCGACCTCCGCGCAGCCGGTCCCCCCCAGCGGGCAGTGGGGTGGACACCCCATTTCGCGCGTCGCTGGAACGGCCTAGGGTCCGGTCATGTCGACCGAAACCCTCCTCATCATAGTGCTGGTAGTACTCCTGCTCGGTGGCGGCGGCTTCTTCTACTCGAGGCGCCGATAAGCCACGGCAGGTAAGCCGCGGCAGGTAAGCCGCGGCAGGTAGGCCGCGGCAGGTAGGCCGCGGCAGATCTCGCGAGCTTTGTCACGTCACCGCGACGCCCAGGGTCCTTGGGCGTCGCGGTGACGCGCTCATGGAGTTGCTTTCCGGAACGGCTTGGATTCGAGGTCTGAACGCAGCTCCGCCCGTGGACCGGACGTGGTCCACGGTACGGAACGGACTGCGGCGCCTCAGTTCTTTTTCTCGGCGTCCAGCCGGGCCTTTTCGGCCTTCGCTTCGGCTTCCACCTTCTTCTTGTCGGCGTCCAGTTGTGCCTGCGCGACCGCTTGGTTCGCCTCGATCGTCGCCTTGTCCACGTCCGCATTCACCTCCGTCCGCTTCTTGGCTTCCTTGGCGGCGAGGTCCACCGCGTCCTTGCTGGCGTCGATGGCGTTCTTCGTGCCTTCCTTCTGGGCATCAATCGTCCCCTTCTGTGCGTCGCATCCGCTGAGCGCGGTTGCGACGAGTACGAGCATTCCCAATTTCGCGATCTTCATGATGTGCTTTCCCTGCCGAGTGACGGGCAACCTGGTGATGCAGCCCGTCACTGCAATGGCAGAGAATCTGGCCCAGTGGGCCAGGACTGCTATGGGGTGTAACCCTACCGGCTCGACCTGCCCACGTGGCTGCCGCTCCTGCGCTCCGGTGGTCCGGCAGGCCTCGGGGACGGGGCGAGCCGCCGATTCCACAGCTTGACGACCCGGGCAACACCGCTATGAGCTGGCCCGCGGCGCGCGGCAGTTCTCATTCGGATCGCCGGATCTCCTGGAGAGGTCCGCTGGGCGCTCCTGTGGGGGCGGGCCGGAAAGCCGGGGACCGCTGGATTCTGAGAATCTTCTGGGCACACCCGGCACGGCATCCGCAAACTCTCCGTTCGTTTGTATGGACGTCAAACTCCCGAATCTGGGCGAAGGCGCTGACTCCGGCACCGTGGTCAGCGTCCTTGTGAAGCCCGGCGCCCCCGTGAAAAAGGGGCAAAACATCATCGAACTCGAAACCGGCAAGGCGGTCGCGCCGATTCCCGCGCCCGCCGATGGCGTCGTGGGTCGCGTGGCGGTCAAGGAGGGCGACAAACTCTCCGTCGGGCAGTTGATCCTGGTGCTGGAGGCTGGCGGTGGAGGCCCGGAAACCCCTGCGCCGGCCGCGTCGACGCCGGCCACTCCCGCGGCCAGGACAGGTTCACGGGCCTCAACACCGCGCTCCAAGGGCACGCCTCCTGCCGCCCCCGCCGCGGTCGTCCGCCCCGCGGCGGAGCCCGACGACCGCGCGGAGCCAGCCGAGGCCGAAACCGACTTCGTGGAGGAGATCCTCAACGAGAACCCGAGCGCCGGGCCTTACGTCCGGCGCGTGGCGCGCGACTTGGGAATCGACCTCCGCTTCATCCTCGGCACGGGGAAGAGCGGGCAGGTTGCCGTGGACGACCTGAAGGAGTACGTGGCCAGGCTGCGGGCTCAGGCGGCACGTCCCCGGCCGCAGTTGGCCCCGGCCGGGACGGTTGCTGCGCCGGCCTCGTCACCGGTGCCTTCCGCTCCGGTTCCCATCGATTTCGCGCAATGGGGTCCGGTGACGCGTCAACCGATGTCGGCGCTGAGGCGGGTAATCGCCGAGCGCCTGGTGCGCAGCGCCACAACCCTGCCGTCGGTGACCCAGTTCGACGACGCCGACGTGACGGTGGTGAACGAGTTGCGGAAGAAACACGCCGCCGCCTATGAGGCGAAAGGGGCACGGCTGACCCTGACGTCGTTCGTGCTCAAGGCGGTGGCGGCCGTGCTGCGTCGCCATCCAATGTTCAACGCGAGCATCGACGACGCCACGGGCGAGGTCGTGACCAAGGGTTATGTGCACCTTGGCCTGGCCGTGGACACCGAAGCGGGGCTGCTTGTGCCGGTAATCCGGGATGCCGACCGCAAGGATCTGCTGCAGCTTTCGCAGGAGGTTCAGGAACTCGCCGCCCGCGCGCGTGATCGGAAACTGGGCCTCGCGGATATGCAGGGCGGCAGCTTCACGGTTTCCAACCAGGGCGGAATCGGCGGCGGGCATTTCACCCCGGTCATCAACCTGCCCGAGGTCGCGATCCTCGGCCTGGGGCGCAGCGGCGAACGTCCCGTGGTGCGCGACGGGAAGATTGTGGCGCGGTTGCTCCTCCCGATCGCGCTCACCTACGATCACCGGCTCATCGACGGCGGCGCCGCCGCGCGTTTCACCGTGGACCTGGTCGCGGCGCTGGCGGCGTTCGGCGACGAGGACGTGAAGCTCTGAGAGCGGGTCGGCAACAGGCAACTGATTTCCCAAGACAAGATGGAACCTGCGAAGATTGAAATCGTCGTGATCGGGGGCGGGCCGGGTGGCTACGCCGCCGCGTTTTACGCCGCCGACCTCGGCAAGAAGGTCATCATCGTCGAGATGGACCGGCTCGGCGGGGTCTGCTTGAACCGTGGTTGCATCCCCTCCAAAGCCCTGCTGCACGCGACCAAGATGATCGCCGAGGCGCGCGAATCCGCGCTGCGCGGCGTTTCCTTCGGAGAGGCCACCATCGATCTCTCGAAACTGAGGTCCTGGAAGGATACCATCCTCGACAAACTCACCGGCGGCATCGGCCAGTTGGCCAAGAGCCGCGGCGTCGAGGTGATCTACGGGAAGGCCTACTTTGACGACTCCAAAACGCTACGGGTGGAGACCAGTACCGGTCAGCGTTACCTGACGTTCGACCATGCCATCGTGGCGGTGGGGTCGGTGCCGACGCTTCCCAAGGCGTTCGACCTCGGAAACCCGCGGATCATGACCTCCACCGAAGCGCTGGAGATCCCGGACATCCCGGCCCGTCTCCTGGTGGTCGGCGGCGGTTACATCGGTATGGAGCTTGGTACGGTCTACGCCCTCCTCGGCAGCGAGGTGCATGTCGTGGAGGCGGCCGATACGGCGCTCGCCGGGGCCGATCCCGACCTGGCCCAGCCGGTCATCAACGCCGCCCAGAAGAAATTCAAGAGCATGCGCTTCAAGGCCAAGGTCCTCTCGATGGCCAGCGCCGGGAAGCAGATCAAGGTCACCGTCGAACACGAGGGCGGCTCCGCGGAGGAGCTCAACGACCCCGAGCTGGTTTCGGTGGGCCGTCGTCCGACGGATATCGACCTCGGACTCGAGAACACCGAGGTGCAACGCGATGACAAAGGCATCATCAAGGACAACCATGCGCTCCAGACCCACGCTCC
>JBBQML010000190.1:0-7637 GCA_038328885.1 Verrucomicrobiota bacterium
CGCGCACGCAACTCCTCCATCGCGGCCAGGATTTCCGTCGCGGCCAGCGCGTGGACCTCGATGCCGCGGCCGATGGCGGTGAGGAGCGTGACTGTGAGTTCACCGCCCAGGTGCTGGCGGAACTCCTCGAGTCCCCTCAGGACCACGAAGGCATGGTCGGAATCGGCGTAGTGAAGCTCGTTCGCGTACAGGTCGAACCCCAACCGCTCCAACAACGAAAGCACTCGCTCCGCCGAGGCTTCGTCCAACAACCCCACGCGGTGTGCGTACAGCGTGTCCAAGGCGATCCCGATCGCCACCGCTTCCCCGTGGCGGATGCGGTAGTCGGAAAGCGGCTCTAGCTTGTGCGCGGACCAGTGGCCGAAATCGAGGGGACGAGCCGACCCGAATTCGAATGGATCGCCACCGCCCGCGATGTGGTCGAGATGAAGCTCCGCGGATCGGTAGATGGCGCGTTGCATGGCTTCATCCTCGAACGCCGCAAGGCGGGCGGCCGCCGCCTCCAGCTCGGCGAAGAACGCCGCGTCCCGGATGCAGGCCACCTTCACCGCCTCGGCGAGCCCGGCGCGTCGATCCCGGTCGGAGAGGGACCGCAGGAAGTCGAAATCGTTGATGACCGCAAACGGCGGCGAGAACGTGCCGATGAAGTTCTTCTTCCCGAACGCGTTGATCCCGTTCTTCACCCCGACCCCCGAGTCCGCCTGCGCCAGCGTGGTGGTCGGCAGGCGCACCAGCCTCACCCCACGATGAGCCGTCGCCGCCGCCAACCCCACCATGTCGAGCAGGGCTCCACCCCCCACGGCGAGGATGTAGCTGTGGCGGTCGATCCCATGCCGGTCGATCCGCTCCTGGACCTCGGACACATGGAAGTAGGCGCTCTTCACCCGCTCGCCGCCCTCGATGGTGAACGGCGGCGTCACCAGTTCCACCGCCTCGGAGTGGGCGGAGAACCAGGCCGCCACCTCGGCGCACAATCCGGGGGTAGTGTCCGCCAACCCCTGGTCCACGACCACCATCGCCCGCGCGCGGCGCCCGCCGGCCGATGAGCCGGTCGTCAAAACGTTGCGGAGCACCGTGTTCTCGGACGCGAACACATGCCGGGTGAACCAGACCTGGTGACGAAAGGGAACCGCCAGGCTTCGCTCGATGCAGGGAAGCACGCACCAATCTGGGGTTGGACGAAACGTGGTGCGAGTCCTTAAATCCCCGCGGTCCTCCCTTTGGCCATGGCCGCACTCAAACTCGAACCACCGGACACCTTTGTGCTCTCCGCCTGCCAGGGATGGATGGAACTTGGCAACCCGGGCGAGGCGGCCGCGGAATGGTCCCGCCTTTCCCCCGCCGGCCGTCGTCACCCGCTCAGCCTCGAGTTGCACTGGCACATCCTCGCCCACCTCGAGTCCTGGGACGAAGCGGCCCAGGCCGCCGAGACGCTGGTGGCGTGCGCCCCGGAATCGAGCACGGGCTGGCTCCACCGCGCCTACGCCCTGCGACGCGCCCGGGAGGGAGGACTCGAACAGGCCTGGGCGGCCCTGCATCCAGCCGCCGAGTTGTTCCCCGAGCAGGACACCATCGCCTACAACCTGGCCTGCTACGCCACCCAGTTGGGCCGGCCCGATGAAGGTTGGGAATGGTTCCTTCGCGCCCTCCAGATCACCGGCACCGCGCGGGACCTCCGCGAGATGGGCCTCGCCGACCAGGACCTGGCTCCGCTCTGGGAGCGGATCCGCGCCCTGGGCTGACCCTCTCGGCGCTCCGCCCGGATCGACTCAACTGGACACCGGCTCACCCAGTCCGATCCGATGCTCCAAGTGATAGGCGGCGTTGGCCGCGTACTTCTCGGCCCAGCGGCGCAGGCCGCACCGCTCCTCGGGGGTGAGCGCACGCACCACCTTCGCCGGCGAACCCAGCACCATCGAACCCGGCGGGATCCTCGTCCGCTGGGTCACCAGGGCGTGCGCGCCAATGATGCATTGCTCCCCAACCTCCGCCCCGTCGAGCACCGTCGCCCCCATCCCGATCAGGCATTCATCCCCGATGATGCACGCATGCACGATCGCCGAATGGCCGACCGTGACGTGCGCCCCGATGATGGCCCCGAAGTCATCGGCCAGGTGGACGACGGCGTTGTCCTGAATGTTGGAACCGGGTCCCACCACGATGCGATTGATGTCGCCCCGCAGCACCGCGCCGTACCACACGCTCGCGCCTTCGCCCAAGGTCACGTCCCCAACCACGGTGGCTCCCCGCGCGATGAACACCCCTTTCCCCAGACGGGGCGCCTGTCGGAGGTGCCGTTCCAACCGCGCCCGCAACGTGTCACGTTCCAGTTCCATGGCGCCGATCTTCCTGCGCCCGCACCTCGCGCCCAGAAAAAAAGCCCGCGCCGTGATTCCGGCGCGAGCCCCGCAGATCAAACCCAAACCAGCCAAACCCAAACCAGCCAAACCCAACCCGGAACGGGACGTCACCACCCCACCGCAACCCCGGCACGGAACTGCGGGCCATAGGCCCCGTGAGGCGCGCGGCGTCCACCATGCCAGCCCCGGGGAGCATACGGGTACCCGTGCGGAGGTCCGCAGTAGACGGGCGGGGCGATCACCACCGGCAGCGGCGCGCACACGACCCTGGGATATCCGACCACCACCACCCGGGGAGCGGGCGCCACGATCACCGGCGGGGGCGGGGCAGGCTGATAGATGACCACCGGAGCCGGCGGCGGAGCCTGGTAAACCACCGGCGGCAGCGCCGCACTCGCCGCGGCGGCGCCAGCCACCAAACCCACCAGAAGCCCGCCGAACGCCCAGGCGGCGGCATCGGAGGATCCGTGCCGGTGTCCCGCCTCCGCCGGCGCAGCGAGGAGCGCCGCGCCGGCCAGACCGGCTAAGAGTTTCGTTTTCATCGGGTTCGTGTTTTCGTGTTCGTTCTGTCCGCGGGTTGAGATGAACCACTTTCTGGTTTATTCAAGGCCCGCCACCCTGCTCCGACAGGAGTGGTGTCCATCATGAGTTCCAGTCCACCACCCCGCCCAACCCCCTACCGACCCCGCCGGAAGATCCCTCGATCCCTCAAGGAACTCACCCCGGGCAACCATTTCAACCCGCGCACCTTCTTCCACCAGATGGTCTGGAAGGCGCTGATGACGAAGCGATCGGGCACCACCAAGGAACCCAGGTTTCCCGAACTCAAACAAGGCCAGGTAGCCATCACCTGGATCGGCCATGCCTCCTTCCTGATCCAGTTCACCGACCTGAACGTCCTCATCGATCCGAACTTCGCCAACTGGTTGTTCCTCCTCAAGCGCCTGAAACGGGCAGGACTGATGCTGAAGGATCTGCCCCCCATCGACGTGGTTCTGCTGACCCACGCGCACTTCGACCACTTCCACAAGCCCACCCTACGTCGGCTACCCCACCCTGGCATCGGCGTCATGCCCTGGGGCATGGGCGACCTCGCCCGCGGGCTCGGCTTCCAGCGGATAATTGAGCTGCAATGGTGGGAAGGCTTCGCCCACGGCGACTGGTCGGTGACCCTGACCCCCTGCGAGCATTGGGGCGCACGCACCCTTCACGATCATCACCGGGGTTATGGCGGATTCGTGCTCAAGCACCAGGGACGTTCCATCTACCACGCCGGTGATAGCGCCTACTTCGATGGCTTCCGGGAAATCGGACGCCAACTGGCCCCCGAAATCGCCCTCCTCCCCATCGGCGCCTATTTCCCTGATTCCTTCCGGCGCGTTCACATGGGGCCGGACCAGGCAGTGACGGCCTTCCAGGACCTCCGCTCCGCTTGGCTCGTCCCCATGCATTTCGGATCCTTCCGACTGTCCTTCGAGGACATGGACGAACCGCCCCGGTGGCTGGCCGACCTCGCCCAACGCCAGGGCCTGAGCGACAAGGTGAAGATCCTGGAGGAGGGCCTCCCCCACGTGTTCTGACGCCGCGGCCGCCCCCCTCGGAAAGGAGGCCGGGTGACGATCGGGTGACCCTGCATTGAAAAAGCAGTTGTCCCGCGGACGGGCCTTACCTAGTTTCCCGCCGACGAATGCACCGTCCGGAGGAAATCCCGGAGGGTCGCCCCGGGTCCGGATGCACCAATCGGCGGCCAACCTAACCTAGACAACTGTAAGCAGAGATAACTGGAGGAACTTGACAGGTATGAATAATAAATTGCGCAAGGCCGCTCTGATCGCGGCGGGTTTAGTGAGTGCGGGCTCCGTGGCCGCCGAGGAAGCAACGAGCACGGTCATGACGGCGCTGTCGTCCACGACCATCAGCGGTTACGTGAGCTCGTCGGCCCTCTTCGACCTCTCCGGCACCACCGGCCCCATCCAACTGCCCGGCCGCACCTTCGATGGCCCCAACAAGATCGACCAGTTCAACCTGGACGTGGTCAAGCTCACGGTCGAGAAGCCGGTCGGCGACGGCGACTGGTCGGCGGGCTACAAGGCCGACCTGCTCTTCGGCCCGGATGCCAACACCTTCGGCACCAGTTCGATCCTCGGGGCCAACAGCCAATCCGACTTCACCATCAAGCAGGCGTACGTCGCGGTGAACGCCCCGGTGGGCAACGGGCTGGTCGCCAAGATGGGTGTCTTCGACACGATCATCGGCTACGAGGTCTTCGAGGCGGGCAACAATCCGAACTACAGCCGGGCCTACTCCTACTACATCCAGCCGTTCCAACACACCGGCCTCCTCCTCAGCTACCAGGCCACCGAGGTCCTCGCGCTGAACGCCGGTATCGCGAACGCCTGGGACACGCGCATCAACGCCCCCGGCGCCGAGCCTGGCTCCACCAAGGACTTCGGCATCCAGACCTACATGGCCTCGATGGGCCTCACCGCCCCCGAGAGCATGGGCTTCCTCCAGGGCTCCACGCTCTACGCCGGCGTCGTGCACGGCCTCAGCAGCATCGAGGGCAACGATGGCGATCCGCGCACCTCGCTCTACGCCGGCGTGACGATCCCCTCGCCCATCGAAAACCTCGCCGTCGGCATCGCCTACGATTACCGCTTCAGCGAGCGCTCCCGCATCCCCGCGGATAACGCCTCCGAATACGCCACCACGATCGGTGGTTATCTGTCTTACCAATTCACCCGGCAGCTCAAGCTGAACCTCCGCGGCGAGTACGCCAAGGGATCCGCTGGCACCTGGGGCGCCCAAACCCCCGGCGTCGGCACCGGCGAAGAGTACTTCGGCGCCACCGCCTCCCTCGACATCGGCCTCTGGGAGAATGTGCTCACCCGCCTGGAGTTCCGCTGGGACAACGACCTCTCGGATGCCGGCGGCTCCTTCGGCAGCACGACCAACCCCAAGGATAACGCGTACATCCTCGGGCTGAACGTCATCTACAAGTTCTGATCGCCCTCAAGTTCGCTCGCCGCGTGGCGAACGTGAACCCCGAACGTGAACCCCTTTCGGCCTCGGCCGGGAGGGGTTCTTTGTTGCCTCCATCACCCAGGGACGACTCCGGCCCTTCCAGCACCACCAACCCCGTCCGCCGGGACGTCCTCCTCCGCACCACCGTCGCCCCCTCCCAGTGAACGGTCCCGCTCGCCAAGAACCCCGCGCCGACTGCCCCCGAAAAAGTCCACCAGGCGGAGCCCCCATTCGCTCCGCACCAACCCCCGCGCCTCGGCCAAGGCCGCCGCCCGACCGTGCCCGGAACGGAACAGGGCGTGGTAGATCAGGCGAAGCTCCAACCTCACCGCCGGACCCAGTCCGGCTCGACGCAACCCGATCGTGTTCAGTCCGCAAATGGCGTTGCCACCCCGGGCAATGCAGAACGGCGGCAGGTCCTGACTGATCGCCGCACCACCCTGCATCAGCGCCAGAGTGCCGATCCGAGTGAACTGATGCACCAGGCAGTTGCCTGAAACGAAGGACTGATCCTCCATCACCACGTGCCCACCCAGCAGGGCCCCGTTGGCGATGATGATCCGGTTCCCCAACCGGCTGTTGTGGCCCACATGGGCATTGGCCATCAGCATGTTCTTCGAGCCGATGACCGTGTCCTCGTCGAGGCGGTTCGCACAGTGCACCGTCACGTGTTCACGAAAGACGTTGTCGTCCCCGATCCGCACGCGGGTGGCCCCGCCGGCGAAGCGGATGTCCTGCGGCGGTCCGCCGATCACGCACCCCGTGCCAAAGACGTTCCGAGCACCCGCCAGGGTCACCCCGGTGAGGTGCACGTGGGCTCCGACCCGACAACCCTCGCCCAGTTCCACGCCGGCATCGATGACCGCGAGCGGGCCAACCTCCACGCTCGGATGGAGGCGAGCCCCAGGATCAACCACTGCACTGGGATGAATCGCCACGCCCGAAAGCCTGCCGCACCCTCCCCACCCCTTGCCACTCGCAAAACCACGCGCACTTCCCCGGGGGAGAGGCCCGCTCCATCGGAACCGCCTCCGGAGGCACCCCTGCCGTCCGCTGCGCCGGTTGCCCTCTACCGCAGCTTCACCTCGGCCCTACTCTCGCTCAACTGCACGACCATCCCGCGCCGGCGGCTGGTGAGCACCTCGACACTCACGTTGTCGCCGGCGCGCCGACGATTCAGCTGCCGCCCGACCGTCACGAAATCGCCCGCCGGTTGACCGTCCACTCCCGTGACCCACTGGCCACGCGCGAGACCCGCACATTCCCCCGGGCCGCCCTTCTCCACCGCCACCACCACCCAGGCTCGCTCGGGGTTCACCCGCAACTGCCGGGCCACATCGTCGGGAACCCGTTCCAGGCTGACCCCCAGCCGCCGCCGCACGTACTCGGCGTTGAACACCGTCTTCTCCGCCAGCAGCCGTACCGTCACCTCACGGCGCTGGTCGCCCCGGAGCATCACCAACTTCGCCTCCCGCCCCGCCGCCCCCAGATCGCGATGGAACTGCAGGAACGATCGCACGGCATGGCCGTCCACCGACAGCACCTCGTCCCCAGGCTCCAAACCCGCCGAGTCGGCCGGACTCCCCCGCTGAACCTCCATGACCACCAAGGGTGGCCGACTCCCCTGCACCGACGCGCCGAACCAGAGTCCCTTGGTTGCCTCCAACGAAAACATCTCGGTGAGGGCCGAACCAATCCGCTTCATCGGGATGGCGAAACCGATTCCCTGGGCCTGCGCCAGGACCGCGACGTTCAGCCCGATCAGTTCCCCCCGGAGATTCACCAGGGGCCCACCGCTGTTGCCCGGATTGATCGCCGCATCCGTCTGCAGCCAATCCGCCACCTCCATCGACTCCCCGTCCGGCTCCTTCCTCCGCGTCTTCGAGCTGAGGATCCCGCGGCTCACGGACCCGCCCAACCCATAGGGGTTGCCCAGCGCGATAACCGTCTCCCCCAGCAGCAGGTCATCGTCCCCGCCCAACACCACGGCCCGGTACTTCCGTCCGGGTTGGCCCCGCAACCGCAGCAACGCAAGGTCGTTGGCCTGCGAGACCGAGACCACCTCGGCGTCCAACGGCTCGGCAACGTCCGCCAGGGAAACCCGTACCTTCGCCGCGTCGCGCACGACGTGCAGGTTGGTCAGCACCCAACCCTCCTCATCGATGATCACCCCGGAGCCACTGCTGTAGAGGGTGTCCGGCGCCCGGCGGGAGTATCCGAAAAACTCGCGCAGTCGCTGCTCATACGGATCGG
>JBBQML010000191.1:0-7612 GCA_038328885.1 Verrucomicrobiota bacterium
GAGTTGGAGCGTGTTGGCGCACAACCTCTGGGTGTTGGCGCGACTTGAGAGTGTCGAGGACAGGGACGAAGCGCTCCGAGAGGCAGCCTGATTCAGTAGGACAAGTGAAGAAGCAATCCAAATGGGAAAACTGTCGAGACAGGATCCAAAAAACCACAACATGTAGGGTGTAGGAGCTGGAAATTGACTCAGAAGCCACAAGAACGATAACTTCTTCTTACGCTGCAGCGGCGGATATTGCCGGTGAATTCACTGAGTTACGAAACCCGGAGTTCTGGGACAGGCTCTAGCGTAAACTGGACATGTCTTCACTAGGAAACTTGATCAATGACCACGACTAGGTAAAGATATGAAGACAATGAACACGCGACTATGTCTCCTTTTGCTCGGAACGCTTTGGGGTCATCTGAGTTCTATCGCGCAGGATGTCGGAGTGATAGTCGCTGGCATCGATGCTGAAAAAAGTATTGCTGCATGGTGCAAAGGGAATTTGCGTTTCGTGGACGTCAACTCGAAGGGAGTACGATTCGGCGTGCTTCGGGAGAGTAAGTTGTTTGGCGATATCCGAATTGGTGTTCACTCTGAAGGAGAGATCGCCCGGCGCCTCTTGGATGAGGCGATACGTGAAACCTCGGTAGTTCCTTTGCAGGACCTTTCTGGAAGGCTTGGGGACCGAGCTGTCTCTTGGGAGAAGCGTATCGCATTTTGTCGGGGAAATGTTTTAGTAGATGTGTGGATGCAGGACGGTACCACTTACGCAGTTGCGAAGGCGGTTGATGATGCATTGCAACACGGAGGCGATGGTATAGACCGAGGAAACACAGTCCGCAGACCAGTCGTAAAGGGGTATAGGCAGGTGGGGGATCGGGTCGAAGCGGAGTTGGACGAGCGTGTGGAAGGGTACAGCTCACTTGTAGACGCAACGGACAGCGCAAGCGATCTCCAGCGGGCTAAGCGGATTTGTTTCGCAACGAGGCGCTGCGTGGTGGCTCAGTCGATCCCCTATGAGGTGCAAGGGGTTAGTGTAGGTGAGACAACTGCGGACCAGGCGTCGGTGCCTCAGCAGGAGTCTTCGGCGGGCCTTGTTGCTCGAATTGGGGACCTCACGCGGACGCCCATGGAACGTTGCCAAGCGATCATCAAGGCAGCCCAGAACCGCGACACTGCCGCCATACCGCACTTGATCAGATTGGTGGCCGCGGAAGGTCCGCTCGTATTAAAACAAGAGGCAATTCGTGCCCTCGGGAAAATCGGCGGCCAAAGCGCCGTGGATGAACTCATGCGGATTTTGAAAGCACCCCTAGTTGGTAGCCTCACGGATGAAGGCGACAATGAGGCCGTTCTACGGCGCAATTGTGTCCTGGCAATCGGCGAAGCAGGAGATCGCGCTGCATTGTCGCTGCTCAGGGAACTGGCTCAATCCAATAAGGATTATGCTAGCGTGAGAGAATTGGCGGAGGCGACGATTCGAACACTGGAGGGGCGGAAATGAACTGTTCGTTGTTGCGGACGATGGATCGTTCGTGGGTGGGGCGCGCGCGAAGATCTACTGTAGCAGCCAGACCCCTAGCTTTGGTTTTGGAGGACTGCGAGACTTTGAGGCTCTCGCCGCTGGCAGAGGATGTACCTTCTGCTGCGGCCGAGTTGGCGGATAGAATTGCGGTTAAACCCGCAGCGGATCGAGTGGCGGCGATGTGTCCTTGCAGGGCTGAAGTTGCCATCGGGAATACGATTATCCGCCTTCCCTTTGGCGGAATCGCGAGCAACCTCCGAGCGTTGGTTAAGGAGCCCTCGCTTGGGTGTAACGGCGCGATTTGAATCGCGGGATTGGAGGGCTGACGGTGGCGGATTGGCCCGTGGAGGAGGCACCGTGGAGCCGGGAAGAACTTGGGATTGATCTCCCGGGAGCAGTCTGGTTTTTCCCCTCGATCCAAATTCGCGACGACAGCTTCACGGGGGATCGCCCCTCCTGCGCACGGGGATGTGCGTGCAGGTTGCACCACCATGGCAGCTACACCCGATATGCACGCCCGAGCGGCAAGGAACTCCTCAGGATCTTCCGCTTTCTGTGCCGAGCGTGCGGGCTGACGATTTCGGTGTTGCCCGCCTCACGGCTGCCGTATCGGGCCCTCGAGGCGGGGCGGCTCCAGGCCCACGCCGATCGCCAGGCGGGGGTGGGTCAGGGACCCGATCCCCCGCCTGACGCGCCCGAAGCAGGTTGCCTGCGTCGGGCCTGGACTCGCCTGCGGACCAGAGTCGAAGTGTTGAAGAACGCCTTTGGTCCTCTCGTGCCGGTCGGCATCGCCTCGATCGAAGCACTCTGGTTGGAGATGCGACGGGTCAAAGCAACGCTGCCCGGCATCCTCGGCTTCCTGGCCACAACGCACAAGATCAGCCTGCTCGGCGACTACCGCTGTCTGCGGTTGCCGACTTAAGTCTTCACCGGCGAAGCCGCTTTTCGCCGTGTCCCCACTGGGTCGTCGTGGTTCCGGCCACGATCCCACAAACCCCTACTGTATCCGGAAACGGCGTGACTCACGGAAGGTCACGGCGATGAGCCAAACATCGCCCCAAAACGGTTCAGAGGCCGTCGCGCTTCACCGCTACGCCCTCCTGACCAAAATCCAGGACCTCCTCCACCAGCGACTGCCCCTTTCGGTGGCGCTGGCGACGGTCTCTGCTGCCCCGAGCACCGGGCCCGACGGTCTGGAATGCACCGTCGCCAAGCGCACCCTTGAAGACTGGTGGTACGCCTACAAGAAGGGCGGCTTTGCCGCGCTTCATCCCAAGGGCCGTTCGGATCGTGGCCGCCCCCGGGCCCTCACCGAGGCCCAGCAACGGTTCGTGCTCGACCAGGTCCGAGCCCATCTCGCCCTTCCCATCAAGGTCCTCTACCGCCAATGGAAGCAGAACGATCCTTCGCTGCCGGGGCTGACTTCCATCTACCGATGGCTCGAACGCCACGGTCTCCACCAAAAGGCCCGTCGCTACCAACTGCGCCAGTCCATCTCCGGCCCGACCAAGGCCTTCGAAATGCCCGCCGTCAACGACCTCTGGATGGTCGACTTCTCCCCCGGGCCCTTCCTCACCGTCCCCGGGCGTGCCAAGGCCCTGCCCACCCACCTCTGCGCTCTCATCGACGATCACTCCCGCCTGATCGTTGCCGCCCTCTACCATGAGCGCGCCGACACCCGCAGCTTCCACCTCACCCTCAAGGAGGCCGTGCGTCGTCGCGGTCTTCCCCGCGCCCTCTACACCGACCAGGGCGGCCCCTTCACCAACGATCACACCCGGTTGGTCTGCGCCAATCTCGGTCTAAGACTCCTCCACGCAAGGCCTTATCACAGCTGGAGCAAAGGGAAGGTCGAAAGATTTTTTCGCACCTGCCAGGAGGATTTTGAAGCCGGGCTGCACCTGCCGGGACGCGCTGTTCACTCCCTTGACGAACTCAACGCCCGCCTCGCCGACTGGTTGCAGTCGGTCTACCACGCCCGCGTTCATTCCGGCACCGACCAGTCGCCGCACGAACGCTTCCACCAGTCCGCCCACCTCATCCGCAGCCTCGATCCCCACCTCGATCTCGACCGGATCTTCTTCACCCGGCTCACACGCTCCGTGCGCAAGGACGGCACCGTCCGCTTGGGCAACCGACTCTACGAAGTCGACCTCGCCCTGCGCGGACTCGAGGTCCAGTTGCGCTTCGATCCCTGGACCCTCGCCTGCATCGAGGTCGAGTACCAAGGCCAGGGCTTCGGCCTCGCCCGCCAGGTCGACCGCCACCTCAACAGCCAGCTCGGCAACAGCTCCAACTATGAAAAGCCCTGAACTCCAACGCCTCGCCCGCCAATGGGGCGCCACCGACATCCCCTTCAACCAGACCTCCGCCGCCGAGTGGCTCGACACCCCGGAGATCCTTCACGCCCGACGCCAGCTCGAAATCACCGCCGCCCTCAAGAGCAGCCTCCTCGTCAGCGGTCCCAATGGCGTCGGCAAGAGCGCCTTGGCCGGCCGGTGGCTGCGGGCCCTCGATGCCCGGCTCTACTCCGTGGCCTCGCTCACCCAGGCCACCTTGAGCGGCTCCAGCCTCCTGGCCACCCTCGTCGCCAAGCTCGGCAAGACCCCCAGCTTTCGTCGCGAAGGCAACCTCCAGCGACTGGAATGCGCCCTGGCCGAACTCGAACACCGCACCCTCGTCGTCGTCCTCGACGAGGCGCAGAACTTCTCCCACGCCGCCCTGGAGGAAGTCCGCCTCCTCCTCGGCCTGAATCTGCCCGATCAACCCGCCTTCGCCTTCGTGCTCCTCGGCGACGACTATCTGCTCGGCACCCTCCAGCTGCGCAACCACCGGGCACTCTTCTCCCGTCTCGCGGGCCATCTGCGCCTCGGCCCCTGGACCCAGCCCCAGTCCCTCCAATACCTCGAGAGCGCCCTCCGCGCCGTCGGCCTGACTCCCGGCCACCTCGAACCCGCGGCGGGCGAACTTCTGGCCAGCGCCGCCGCCGGTCTGCCGCGCAGCCTCGCCTTGCTCGCTCGCGCCGCCTGGCTGGCCGCCGCCACCGCCGGCGACTCCCGGCTCACTCCCGCTCACGTCCAGAGCGCGATGGCCCAGGTCCCCTGTGTTCCCGGTCTCCAGCGCCCTGTCTCCGCCGCCCAGGCCGGCGCCGATCCGGGCTCCTGACATGAACCCGCCTCGTCCCGTCGGTCCGGCCGCGATCCACGAGGCGCACCGGATCTACTGCTCCCTCACCGGCCAGCAACTCGGCCTCGGCTACGACCGCGAGCGGATGTGGTTCGAACTCTTGCGCGCCGGTCACTCCACCGACGACCTCCGTCATCTCGTCCTCTATCTTCAGCGCGAGATCCGCGCCGGGCGCCGCAACGTCGGCGCCCTCAAACTCTCCAATCTCCTCCAGCCCGACCGTTTCGAGGAGGATCTCGCCATCAGCCGCGTCGCCCTCCGCCCACCGGCTCCGACCGGACCCCCGCCGCCATCCAGGCCCGCTCTGCCTCCCGACACACTTCATCACCGTCGTGAGCAAGGCCTCCAGCTCTTACGAGAACTGCGCCAGCGCCTCGGTTGATATCGACGAACTCCGCCACCACCACGGCGCAATCCGATCCCTCCGTCCCACGCTCCTTCCGTGCCCTCGACACTCCACGGCCAAGTGCGCCGTTCCATCCACGGGTCAACCCGCTTCTCCACCCGAATCTCCCACGGAACAATTTGATCCCACCGCCACGCCAGACGTCGCGCCGCTACACTTGGGCCGATGTGCTGTATGTTATGGATGGTGTCCTTTGTCGGCGTGCTATTGGGTTTGCTTAGGGTTGCGCTGTGGTAACATAAGCTCTCTTCTTTTTGATTCGGATTAATGCTTGAAAGGACATGTTTGGACGCGCGAACCCCATTTGGGATCAAGATGCGTCTTTGGTCGTTACAATGCCATTGGCGGCGAATTGCGGTGCTCGTGGGGGCGTTGATACCAACGGTTGGCATGTTGTGCGCATTCACCCCGGGGCTATTGTTGGGACGTGCAAACGTGAGTACAGAGCTCTCGTTGGGTTTTCTCGCGGTCCTGTGCTTCTTCGGTCACTTCAATTGGGTCCTTTGGATGATCGGGTTTCTTGGGTGGCGTTCCCGACCCGCGTCCCTTCTGCGAGACGACATACCTATCGCATCACGCGTTGCTCTCGTCATGCCGGTCTACCACGAAGACGTAAGTCGAGTGACAATGGGAATTCGCTCTACTTGGCGTAGCGTCAAGAAGGTGGACCTATCCGCGCACTGCGATTTCGTGGTCTTAAGTGACAGTACTGATGTTACCACTCGTAGGGCTGAGGACTTAGCCCTGTTGACCCTTTTGCCGGAGTTTGCAGAAAACAGGGGTAGCTCGGGGCGCTTGCTCTTAGTACGGCGCAACGAACGGGGGAACTTTAAGGCCGGCAATATCGCAAACTTCTTGGCTCGGCATGGAGGGGCTTATGACTTCATGGTCGTGCTGGATGCGGACAGCGTGATGCTGGGAAGCTGCATCCGCCGATTGATCTTGACGATGCAAGAGCGGCCGCGCACGGCGGTAATCCAATCGCTGATGAGCACATTCCGAGGGTCGACGCCCTTCGCGCAGGCCACCCAGTTCTCGGTCACAAGGTTGGGGGAGATCTTCAGTTGCGGGTTTGCATGGTTTCTGGGGCGCGAGGCAATGTACTGGGGCCACAATGCAATTATTCGCATTGCGCCGTTCGCAGAACACGCACAGTTACCCATCATGCCGGGGAAACCGCCGCTTGGCGGACCAGTTTTGAGCCAAGACGTTCACGAGGCATCCTTGCTTGGCAGGGCGGGTTGGGACGTCGAGCTTGACCTGGAGCCGGGCGGGTCTTTTGAGGAGATCCCCTCCAACGTCGTCAGCTACGGGAAGCGAGATCAAAGGTGGTGCACGGGAGATTTTCTGAACTCGGCCTTGATCCTTGCGAAGGGGTTTCGGACAGGGCAGAGGGTCTGGCTTGGCTACGCCGTGATGAGCTACATGCAGAGCTTAGTGCTCTTGTCGTTGATGCTCCTCGGTTTCGGGCTGGCCGTGAACGGGGCGCAATCGGGCCTCGACACAAGGGCCTTCGTCTGGGCCTTGATTTACATGCCGATCCTCCAGTTGGGGTCGAAGGTCATTCTGCTGTTCATGCACTGGAGTCGGGAACTCTCAGCTATCCGGCAGGTGATTTCTTTTTGCGCCGACGTTCTGGCTGGCCTCCTGATCACCCCTCTGCTGGTGTACCAGCACATTACGTATGTTCTGGGCATCCTGTTGGGGAAACCCGTGAAATGGACGAGTCCGTCTCGTAACCCCAACGAGGGAGTAAACTTGGCGCTGGCATCGAGGGTCTTCTGGGTTCCGACCTTGGTCGCTTCTGTCTGGATACCGCTGGCGTGGGTTTTCGCACCGACGTTTCTTTTCTTCGCCGGGACGATGCTAGTGCCGTGGCTATTCTCGATTCCGTTAGCAGTCCTAAGTTCGGATGCGCGGCTCGGCGCCTGGCTCGCGCGAACGGGTGTATTTGCGTGTCAGCGGACACCGCAGGAACTGGAGGAGCTTGGCGACCTTGTCCGCGGGACGAGCGACGAATGGTGGCTGGAGCATGGCAAGAAGTCCTGGCGTGCCGATGAACAGGAATCAAGAGGAACGAGCTTTCGTGTCAACGGATCAGCCCACTTTTCGAGTAGTCGAGTAGCTCAAGAAGCCGTATCCGATCGTGCTTCCACGTCCTCGCGGTCATCGCAATGAGGATACTATGCGCTTCGGCACTTGACGATTTATCGGAACCGGCATGGAGGAGCCGGGGCATTGCCTTGAGGAGATGTTCCCGGAAATCCTCCCGCCCCGGCCGGAAGTAGTGCTTCAGCACGACGGCCACTGTCCGGTGCCCGGTGACGCGCTGGACGAGTTCGAGGGGGACACCAGCCGCCAGCGCCAGGGTGACCCACGTCACGCGGAAGCTGTGGAAATCGTGCAGAGAGGCGCGCCTCAGCCCGTGCTCGCGTTCCTCCTGCAGGCCATCGGTCTTCACCGCCCTCCGGCGCCCTCGCACGATCGAGGCCCCGGTCTCGCGTTCG
>JBBQML010000192.1:0-7599 GCA_038328885.1 Verrucomicrobiota bacterium
GCCCTCGAAACTGATGAACCAGCCGCCGCTCACTGCGTGACGGGTCCTGGGAAAACCGTGGGCGCGGGAGCGAAGCCGGGACCGGGAGGGGCCTGTCCGGGCAGCGGCGGCAGCCTCGGGTTGAGGCGCGGAGTCAACGCCCGGGGCCCCGTCTGGGCCCGGGCCGCCCGCGGTTGGCGGATCGCGCGGGTGAGATAGTCGACCAGCGAGTCCACCTGCCGCTCGGTGAGGATGCCCCCCTCGGCCTGGGAAAACGCCGGCATCATCGATCCATGACGGCCGAAGGTGATCCAGCGGATCCAGTGATCCCGGTCGGTGGGATGGTCCAGGTTCTTGAGGTCAGGCACCATGGAGGCGCGGTTGTGGGAATCGTGGCACACCCCGCACGCCGCGAGATATAACCCCATCCCCATCTTCCCAGCCGCGGGCTGCGCGTGGCACGACACGCACTCTCCCTTGAACACCGCGAAACGGTCCGCCAGCGCAATCTGCATGTTCCGCAGGCGATCATCGCCGCCCATCCCGGAATTCGCCCCTCCGATCACGGCCCGGATGGTCAACGCCTTCATTCCCAGCGAGGAGTTGACGAACACGGACTTGGTCACGGTCCCCTGCTTGCCCCGGGCATCCAGCACCACCGAGAACTCCCCAGCTTCGCCCGGGGCCACTGTCCACGGCAGGTTGGGCACCCGGGCCACGGTGCACCCACAAGAGGTTCGCACCGAGTCGATCACGGCCGGTTCGGCGGCACTGTTGGTGAAGTTGAAGCTGAACGTGAGGTTCGCTTCGCCCGCCTTGGCCTGGAGTTCCTTGGTGGTGGCGTCAAAGATCAGTGCATCCGCAAAGCCGCCCGGTCGCGCGGCGCGTGCCGACCCCACTCCGGCGGTGACGCCGAGCACCACCCCCAGCAACCCGAGGACCACCGGACCACGCCAGGACACGACACGCATGACCCCGTGTTAGCGCCCTCGCCGCCCGGCCACCAGCGGATTGTTTGAGTCGACATTTCCCGGCTTGCTTCGCGGGGCATTCTCGCTAGTCATAGTGCCCGTAACAAGAGAGACCATACTGATCATCATGAAGACCCCTGTTCGCTTCGTCCTCGCCGCCACCGCACTGCTCGCCCTGCCCCTCACCCTTCAGGCAGAGGTCAAGGCAGAGGAATGCCCCGCCGGCAAGACCCCCTGCTGCGCCGCAGCGAAGGCCGATTGCTCCGCCACGGCCAAAGCGGAGTGCTGCGCCACGGCCAAAGCCAGCGCGGTGACGCTCAAGATCAAGAATGCCGACAACGCCGCCCTCACCGCCGCCCTGGGCAAGCTCGACGGCGTGACCAGCGTGGCCACCTGCGCCGAAAGCAAGTTCACCAAGGTGGGCTACTCCAAGGACAAGGTTGGCTCCGACAAGATCATGGCCGCCCTGAAGAAAGCCGGCTATCAGATCGAAACCCAGCGCGTCACCTACAGCGTCGACGGCCTGGCCTGCGGCGCCTGCACCGACAAGGTCAGCAAGGCCCTGATCAAGGTCAAAGGGGTGTCCGACCAGAAGGTCTGCGCGGTGAGCAAGACCGCGGTGGTCGACTTCAATCCGAACAAGGTCTCCGCCGAGAAGGTCATGGCCGCGATCGACGCCGCCGGTTTCAAGGCGACCGAGGGCGTGAACTAGCGCGTGTGCCGGACCTCCGGCCCCGCAGGCGTTCCCCGCCCTTCCACGATCCAAACAGGCGCCCCCGGTGGGGCGCCTGTCGATTTTGGACCCGCGGGTTCCGATTGGCCGGCGGTCGGTGACTGGGAACTGGAGATTGCCTGCTTGGTGATTGACCCGGACGACCGGCGTACCCGGCCCCTCCCCCGATCAACACTCGAGCATCACCAGCACCCAGTCTCCAGTCCCGCACCGCCAACCACGGATGCACTGCCGCGCTTGCCGCCCTCGCCCCCGCGCCGGTAGTCTCCGCCCTCCGCTTCCAAACACCAGACGTCGTCAACCCTCCCAATCTGCAACCCCCCGATGCCCCCGCTGGTCCAGAGCTTCCAGGTCGATTCCCTGCCGGTGCGCGTTTACCCCACCCAGGACGACATGTCCGCCGCCGTTGCCGCCGAGGTCCAGCAATACCTCCGTGAGGTGATCGCCCGCCAAGGGTCCGCCGCGGCCATCCTCGCAACGGGAAATTCCCAGATCCAATTCCTCGCCAGGCTCGTGGCGCTGGGCGGCGTGGACTGGTCCGCGGTCACTCTCTTCCACATGGACGAGTACCTGGGCATTGGGGCGGATCATCCGGCCAGCTTCCGGCGCTACCTGCGCGAGCGTGTCGAATCCCTCGTCCATCCCCGCACGTTTCACTACCTGGGCGGCGATGCCGGACAACCGCTCGACGAGATCGACCGGTACAGCAGCCTGTTGCGCGCCCAGACCATCGACCTCTGCTGCCTGGGCGTGGGGGAGAACGGCCACATCGCCTTCAACGACCCCCCGGTGGCGCGCTTTGACGACCCCCACCTCGTGAAGCTCGTGAAGCTCGATGACGCCTGTAAGATGCAGCAGGTCAAGGAGGGCCACTTCGCGTCCCTGGAAACCGTGCCGCCCTACGCATTCACCCTGACGGTTCCCGCCCTCTGCAGCGCCAAGCGCATGATGTGCGTCGCGCCGGAGACCCGCAAGGCGGAGGCCGTGCACGCCCTGCTCCGCGGGCCGGTCTCGACGGACTGCCCGGCGTCGTTCCTCCGAACGCAACCGCAGTGCACCCTCTTTCTGGATCGCGATTCGGCGGCGCGGTTGTAGGCACTGCCACCGGATGCGTGGCCCCCCCGGGGGGGGGGCGAACCGATCCCGCACTCCAGCGGTTCCCAGTTCGGACCCAGCAGAAGGATTCCTTGAGGATTCGGCGGATTGGAAGCGCCTCGGCGTGCGCGCAACCCCTCCGTCACCCCTGGTGGGACTTGACTCCGACAGGATAGCCTGCCATTTCTGTCACCACAGAAATGACCACCCAACCGGGAACGGAAGCAGTGCGGCAGAAGTTCATTCTCCACTGGGGGGAAATGGGCACGCGCTGGGGCATCAACCGGACCGTCGCCCAGGTGCACGCCCTCCTCTACCTCTCGCCGACCCCGCTGCACGCCGACCAGATCGTGGAGGCGTTGGGGGTGGCCCGATCCAATGTCAGCACCAGCCTCAAGGAACTCCAAGCCTGGGGCATCGTGCGCCTGGTCCACCTCTCCGGCGACAAGCGCGACCATTTCGAATCGCTGAAGGACGTTTGGGAGATGTTCCGCATCGTGCTGGACGAGCGCAAACGCCGGGAGATCGATCCCACCATCCGGGTTCTGGCGGAGTGTGTTGCGGAGGCCGAAAGGGAGGCCGGCGCCGACGACTACACCCGCGACCGCCTCAAGGCGCTCTCCGACTTCTTCACCCACACGACCGCCTGGTACAATCAACTGCGTACATGGCCCGCCTCCGCCCTGGTCGGCTTCAACAAACTGGGTGAACGCGCCCGCAAACTGCTCGGCCTCGGGAGTTGACCCGGGGCGGGCTCTCTTTTTTGCCGCCTTCCTTCCATGAATACAGAAATTCCCGATGCGAACGATGCAACCTGCGTCGCGGAGGTTTTCTACGACGCGGACTGCCGCTTCTGTCGGGGGTGGGCGGACCGCCTCTCCGGCCCCCTCGGGGCGCGGGGATTCCGGTGGAAACCTCTGCAGACCCCGGGAACCGCCGGTCGACTGGGCCTCAGCGAAACCGAACTGCGCCGGGAGTTGTGCCTGCGAACTGCCGGGGGCCAGGTGGTCGGCGGCTGGGATGCCTGTGTCCGCCTGATCGCGGCGTTCCCGTGGCTGAAACCGATCGCCCTGCTGCTGTCGGCCCCAGGCCTCCGCACGCTGGGGCGCAAGGGTTACCGCTGGGTCGCCCGCCACCGCCACTGCCTCGGCGGCGACTGCCTGGTGTCCCGACCCTCCCTGCATCATCCCCGGTCCCCGCGCCCGATCGCTTTCCTCGATCTCCCCTGATCAAGGTGCGGTGTAGGCCTCGCCCTCCCTGGGTTCGACGGCCTTGCGGTTGGCCACCCGGAACTTCATGCGGAACGTCTCGCGCTCCGTGCCGTTCACCGGCCGGAACACCGCGAAGTGGAGGTGCGGACCCTGGGTGTAGCCGGTATTGCCGGAGTACCCGAGCAAGTCGCCAGCCTTGACCTTCTGCCCGGGGCGCACGGCGGCTCCACCGGGACGGAGGTGCACGTACTCGCCATAGGTCCCGTCCGCATGCCGGAGCAAGATCGTGTTCACAGCGTCGCGGAGCGCCGGGTCCAAACCACCCACCGTGAAGCGGTCGACGACGACCTGGACGATGCCGGCCCGGGCGGCATGGACCGGCGTGCCCTCCGGCATGGTGAAATCGACGGCGTTCTCGTTGTTGCTGTGGTGGGTAAACGAGCCCCGGAACCCCTGGGCCACCCGAAAACTCCCGCCGGAAGCGAAAGGCAGGGCATACACCGCCGTCCGGTCGGGCTTCACTCCGGCCTGCCCGAACTGCCAGTCATAGCGCACGCGCCAACTCAAACCCTCGTCCTCCCGGATGGGCTGGAGGCGCAGGAAAGGAAAGGTGCCGGGCCCCGGGCAGGAAAAAGTCACCGGCATCGAACGATCCGGCCTCGCGTTCTCGCCCTTGACCGTGATGGTCAGGGTGACGGCCGCGAGGTTCGTGTTCTCTACCGCCAGTTGGACGCCGCCCTCCCAGGGCACCTCGATGACACGCACGCCGCCGACCGTGGAAGCGCCCTGGACCGCCGCGGCGCCCGCGAGGAACCAGCCCAGCGCCAGCGCAACCCGGAAGCCGCCGGGACCCCGGCCGAGACAGCTCACGCGACCCTCCGGGCCAGCCACGCCGGGACCCGCTCACGCTCCCAGATCGCAGGCAGCTTCTGCCGCTCGCGAACCAGGGCGTAGCGCGCCCCATCCACCAACACCTCCGCGGTGAGTGGCCGTGAATTGTAGTTCGAGCTCATCACCGAACCGTAGGCACCCGCACTGAGCAGCGCCAGGCAATCGCCCTCCCCGACCTTGGGCAGGGGCCGGTCCTTGGCGAAAAAGTCGCCGCTCTCGCAGATCGGGCCGACCACGTCCGAAGCCACCGTCGCCCCCCGCTTCCGAACCACCGGGACGATCTCGTGGTAGGCGTCGTAGAAGGCCGGCCGGATCAGGTCGTTCATCGCCGCGTCCACGATCACGAAATTCTTGTGGCCCGTGCGCTTGACGAACTCCACCCGGGTGACGAGGGCGCCGGCGTTGCCCACGATGAACCGGCCCGGCTCGAGCAGGATCCGCAGACCCAGCGGCCGAAGCAGCGGCTGGAGTGTCTTGGCATAGGTGGCCGGAGTGAGGATCTTCCGCGCCCCGGCGTCGTCCTCCCACCAAAGCGGATCGCCGCTCGCCAAGGCGGCCTGATAGACGATGCCGATCCCTCCGCCGATGCTGAGGAACTCGAATCCGTACCGGGCATGCAGCCGGGTGACGAGCGGGACCACTTTCTCCACGGCCAGGCGGAACGGCTCCACCTCGGTCAACTGCGACCCGATGTGCATCTGCAGTCCGCGCAACCGGAGATGCCGGAGCTTCGCCGCCCGGGCGTACACCCCCTCCACCTGTTCGAAGGCGATGCCGAACTTGTTCTCGTAGGTCCCGGTGGTGATCTTCGCGTGCGTGCCCGCATCCACGTTCGGGTTCACCCGCACCGCCACCGAGGCGGTCGTCCCCAACCGACCCGCGACGCGGTCGATGCGCTGCAACTCCGGCTCGCTCTCCACGTTGAAGGAGTAGATCGCCTTGCGCAGGGCGAATTCGATCTCCGCCTCGGTCTTGCCCACTCCGGCGAACACGCACTTCCGGGGATCGCCTCCCGCGGCGATCACCCGACGCAACTCGCCCTCGCTGACGATGTCGAAGCCGCTGCCCTCGTTCGCCAGGGTCCGCAGCACCGCGAGGTTGGAGTTCGCCTTGACGGCGAAACAGACGAGGTGATCCAGCGGATCCAACGCGCGGTTCAGCTTCTGAAAGTGATCGCGAAGGGTCTTCGCGGAATAGACGTACAGCGGGGTTCCGAAACGCTCGACGAGCGTCTCGACGGGCACCGCCTCGCAGTGCAAATGGCCACCGGCGTATCGAAAATCGTGCACGGGCGCGCAGTAACCCAAAACCAGACATCGAAGTCACGCCGGGAACGGTTGATGCCGCGCGGCGCGGCGTGGGGAGTGGGGAGTGCTGGTTCCCCCACTCCCCCAACGCGCGCCAGCGCGTTCAGATCGCCAGGAGGCGCAGCAGCGGACCCAGGACCAGCGCCGGGAGGTAGTCCCCCAGCCGAACCTTCCGCACGTCGAGAATGATCAAGGCGGTGGCTGCCACCATGAACCCGCCCACGGCCCCGATGCCGTTCAGCACCGCCGGGTGCTCGACCATCGGCCGCAGGGACCGGGCCAGCAGCGTGAGGGTGCCCTGGTAGGCCAGCACTGGCAGGGCCGCGGCAATCGCGCCCGGCCCGAACACCCGCACAAACGCCAGGGTGGCGAGACCGTCCATCAGGCCCTTCAAGGCCAGGGTCCGCGGATCACCGTTCAAGCCGTCCTGCAAGGATCCGAGGATGGCCAGCGGCCCCACACAGAAGAGGATGCTGCAGGTCACGAAACCTTCGCTGAAGTCCTTGCCACCTGCGCTCTTCGCCCGGGCGAAGCGCTCGCCGGCGTAGCGGCCCAACCGGTTGAGCTGCCGCTGAAGACCCAGCGCCCGCCCCACTTGGTTGCCCACCACCAACGCCAGCAACGCCAACCCCAACTGGAGCAGGGTCCGCCCCGGGGAACCCCCGACGCTCAACCAGACCAGGCGGAACCCCGCGTAGAGCGCCAGCACCCCGAGCAGCGTCTTGAGGAAAAGCTGGTGTCGGGGCGCGAGATCCCGCCGCACCGAAAGCCCCACTACCCCGCCAACCACAATCGCCCCGACGTTGATGAGGGTTCCGACCACCCCGCGAGAGAACCCCGGGGCCTGCCAGTCGCCAAGGGCAATCCGGGTCGACTGTCCGCTGAAGGGCCTCAACGCCTCAACCAGCCGTCGTAGAACAATTTCGCCGTGGCCACCAGGACCACCCCCAGGAATACCGGGCGGATCAGGCGGGAGCCACCCTGGAGCGCGACCCTGGCGCCCCACCGCGCGCCCAACGCTTGTCCTGCCCCCATCGACAACCCCGCCCCCCAATCCATCCGCGTCGCCATCGCGAACGCGAAGAGAGAAACGACGTTGCTCGTGAAGTTCATCCACTTGGTCCAGGCCGTCGCTCGCAACAGCTCGAATCCCAGCAGGAGCACGAAGGCCAAGGTCCAGAACGTGCCGGTGCCCGGGCCAAAGAACCCGTCATAAAACCCCAGGGTCAGCCCGAAACCGAACAGGAATGGTCCTCTCCGCCAGCGGGCCGGGCGGGCGCTGTCACCCAACTGCGGACGGCGCCAGACCACGATCGCCGCGAGCAGGAGCAGGAAGGGAATGCCGCGTCGCAACCAACCGGGATCCAGTTGGCTCACCGCGATCACGCCGAGCGCCGCCCCGACCGCAGTCG
>JBBQML010000193.1:0-7583 GCA_038328885.1 Verrucomicrobiota bacterium
CCGACTGCTCGAGCGCGTATACGAGATTCGATGCCCGAGCGGGGTTCAGATGGACGTAATCACAGACGCTCTTGAGGTAGCCGTCGCCCGAGCCGTCGACGACGAGGGCCTTGTAGCGGCCGCTGAAGAGGTGACCGAGGAGCTTGTGGCGGAGATTGAATCGCCGGGTGAACACGCGAAGCAGCCATTTCATGCCGACCCTGAGTTCCCTTCCCGGGCTGCGCCTCGGGTTCATCGGCGGGGAGGCGGGGCTGGGTCCGGGCCTCGGCCGGGCGGTTGGCTTGCCGCCCGGGTCTTGAATTCGGCGAGTTCCCTACGTAGAGCGCCGGCCTCAGGCCTCCGGTCGGCCTGCTCGTAGCAGGCCGACAGGTTCTCGAGCGAGTCGGCGATCAAGGGATGTCCGGCCGGGAGACTCTCGCGTTTCAACCGCAGGGATTCCTCCTCCAGCGCGATGGCGTCGCCGGTTCGGGCGGCGGCCCGATACGAGACCGCCAGCTTGGTCATGGCTCCTAGAGTGTACTCATGGGTGGGCCCCAGCTTCCGGCGGCAGAGCGCCAGACTGGACTGTCCCAGTTGGATGCCCTCTTCCGGACGGCCGGCTTCGCAAAGGGAACTCGCGAGGCAGGTCATCGCCTCGATCGTGTCCGGGTGTTCCGGGCCCAGGACCCGGACGGAGAGCGCCATCACTTCCTCTCGCAGTCGGAGAGCCTCGGCCTGACGGAGGGTGGCTTCGTAGGACTCCGCGAGGCCGTCCATCGACCCGATTGTGTCGGGGTGCTCCGGGCCCAGCACTTTGCGGGACAGCGGCAGTATCGCCTCCCGCAGTTCGAGGGCCTCGGCCGCGCGGCCCATGTCATGGTAGGAAACGGCCACGCCCCGCATCGCGGCGAGGGTGTCGGGGTGCTCTGGACCCAGCACCCTGCGGGTTACCGCCAGCACCTCCTCTCGCAGCGCGAGGGCCTTCGCCGGGCGTCCGGTCGAGGTGTAGGAGAACGCCAGATTGCCCATCGCCACGAGCAGGTCGGGGTCCTCCGGGTGGCCGAGGCTCCGACGTATCGCCACGACTTCTTCCTCCATCCGGAGCGCCTCCGACCGACGGCCGCCCTCGTCGTAGGAGACCGCAAGGTTGCTGAGGGCGATGAGCGTGTCGGGGTGTTCTGGACCCAGTACCCTGCGCCGGAGCGTCAGCACCTCCTCCCGGAGGGCCAGCGACTCGCCCCGGCGTCCGGCGGCGGCATAGGCATTCGCCAGTTTGTTCAGGAGCATCAGCGTGTCGGGGTGCTCCGGGCCGAAGGTGGTCCGGTGGTAATCCCGGGCTCGCTCCAGCAAGGGGATGGCCTCACGGCTGAGCCCCAGGGCATAGTAGGTTTCGCCGAGAGTTGCTTGGAGTCGGGCCTGGCGCCCGGGTTGGTTTGCCAGATCGACCTCGAGTTTCTTGGCTGCCGCGTCCAGGGCCTCGGCGACGGTGATCGTCCAGCCGTCGCGGGCCGGGTTGGGGCTTTGAAAGACCTCGATCAGGAATTTGTGGATGGTCTCGGACTCGGCCAGGCGGTGTTTGGCCAGGCTTTCCGCCCGGGTGGCTCGGACGGCCTGCCAGGTGCTCAAGGTGATGCCCAAGGCGAGGGCGACGAGGACCACCGCACCCGCGCTGAACGCCAGCGTGTTCCGACGAATCGCCTTCTGGAGCCGATAGGTGGTGCTCGGCGGCCGGGCGGCCACCGGCTCATTGGCGAGATGACGCTTGAGATCCGCCGCCAAACCATTGGCGGTTTCGTAGCGTCGCGTCCGGTCCTTCTCCAGGCACTTCATCACGATCCAGTCGAGATCGCCTCTCAGCAACGCGATGGTTTCCCGGAGTTTCAGCCGTCGACGGGGGGAGACCCCGCCAAGCCGTGCGGTCTTTGACCGGGGGGACGCGGGAGCTTCGGCCCCCGGGGCTTGGTCGGCGAGGAGTGTCTGGCCAAGTTTCGTGCTGGGACGGACTGGTTCCTCCTCCCGGATCGTCCGGCGCATCGCGTCAATGCCGGAGGCCATCAGCGCCCTCGCATCGAAGGGCGTGCAGCCCGTCAGCAGCTCGTATAGCAGGACCCCCAGGCTGTAGATGTCGCTGCGCGTGTCGATGTCCAGGCCGCTCATCTCCGCCTGCTCCGGGCTCATGTACGCCGGGGTCCCGATGAACTGGTGCAGTTGGGTGTAGACCGTCGCGTCCGTCAGTCGGCCCTCGGTCGCCTTGGCGATGCCGAAGTCGATCACCTTCGGCACCGGAACCCCGTCGTGCAGGGTTACGAGGATGTTCGACGGCTTGATATCCCGGTGGATTATTCCTTTCTGGTGCGCGTGCTGAATCGCCTGGCAAACCTTGATGAAGAGGTCGAGGCGCTCCCGGGTGCCGAGATCGGTCTGATCGCAGTAGTCGGTGATGCGGATGCCGCGCACCAACTCCATCACAAAGAACGGCCGTCCGGTCGTCGTGATGCCCGCATCCAGAATCCGGGCGATGTTGGGATGATCCATCATCGCCAGCGCCTGACGTTCCGCCTCGAACCGGGCGACGACCTGCTTGGTGTCCATGCCCAGCTTGATGACCTTGAGCGCCACCCGACGTCGCACCGGTTCGGTCTGCTCGGCGACATACACCACGCCGTACCCGCCTTCGCCAACCTCCTCCAGCAGTCGGTAGTGGCCGAGGGTCTGGCCCACGGCCTCCTCGGGGATGTGGGCGGGTTCGAGCGTGATCGACTCCTTCGCGGACGCGGTGGTCGCCTCCGAGTCCCGGACTCGATCGAGCCGCTCATGCGTCTCGACCAGCGCTTCGAGGGAGTTCCGCAGGGGGAGGTCGTCCCCACAAACGGCTTGGAGAAGCGCCGCCCGTTTCCCGGGCGGCCGCTCGAGGACCATCGCCAACAGAGCCGCCACACGATCCGGGGCCGACAACAGGGGCATCGGGGGCTCCATGGGCGGTTACTTTCTCAAGCGGTAGAACGCGCTGGGACTGGCTGTCACATCGACCGTGTAGGTGCCGCTCTGGACCTCTGGACCTGTCACTGGGGTCCAGGGGCCACCCACGGCGGGAGCCGTCTCGAGTTTCCCGCCCTCGGCAGCATCCCAGGCAATCACGAGGTCGTCGTCGACGTAACTGATCTCCAGGGCCCCCAGGTCGTCACCACCGCCCGTGCCGCCGGCCTCGGACCCGAAGACCTTCACTTGGATGCCCTGCAACGACCCGGCGCTGCCGGCCCGGCCGTCGGCGAGGCGCACCTGCCAGACCCCGCGGGAGTTTTCGCCCCAGTTGAAGACGCTCTCGAAGGTGTGTTTGAGGTCGGCATTCGGATCGTCATGGACCTCCATCAATCGGCTCACCGTTCCCGCCGGCGAGGTGAGGGTGATCTGGAGATCGCCCCGGGAGGGATGTTGGAGTTCCACCGCGACCGTGACTTGCTCCACCCGGAGATTCGTGTCGCCGAGATCGAATTCCCGGACCAGGCCGGCGGCGTTGTTGTCAGGGATCGCGAGCCCTCCCAGGGAGCGTTCCACGGCCTGCTGGGGCGCCAGGTTTTGCCAGGCGAGGGCCGTGTCCACGGCGCCCCGAGCGTTGATGAGGCCGGCACCGAAGTCGTGGTTGAAGTGGAAACCCGCGGCGTTGGTGATCCAGTCCTGGTGATCCGGGCTCACCTTGGTGGCCGAGCGCATCAGCACCTCCTGCACGTCACGCCAGCCGAGCGCCGGGTTGGCCTGTAGGACCAGGGCCACGACCCCCGAGGCGAGCGGAGCGGCGGAACTGGTGCCGTTGAAGCCCTGGGTGTAGTCGGGGTCCTCGACTTCCTGGGGCCACACGGGACCGAATCCGGCCTCCGCCTTCGCGGGATTCTCGCCGAAGTCCCCGGCCAGGTCGGTCGTGATGGTGGCTTGCTCGCGACCCGCATCGGGGTCCCCTCCCGCCGGGGCCACGACCACCAGGCAGGCGCCGGGTTCGCTGTAGCTCGCCCGGGCGCCGCGGTCGTTCAGGGCGCCCACCGAAATGGTCTGGATGGAGCTGTTGTAGGAGTCGTAGTTGGCATTGTCCTGCACGGTGCCGCCGTTGCCGGCCGCCCACATGAAGATGGTTCCCCGGCCGCCGCGACCGCGCTCGACGCCCTGCTGAAGCGCCGCCAGGGCCAGCGGGCCGGCACCCCCTTTGGTCTTTGCGTCATCGTCGCCACCCCAGCTGTTGTTGCTGATATGGACGATGGAGTTGCTGTGGGCGAGCGCCATGGCTTCCAACTCGTCGATGCTGTCGCCGCCGATGAGACGGATCCCAACCAGGGTGGCCTCCCAGCCCGAACCGGCCACGCCCATCGCGTTGTTGCCCACCGCGGCACACACGCCGCCGACGGCGGTCCCGTGGGTGTCCGGCTTGTCGCCGTCCACGGCCGGAGCCGGGTCATCGTCGCCATCGCGGTAGTCGTAATCGATCTGGGTGTTGCAGTTCGCGGCCAGGTCGGGATGCGTGTGCTCGAGACCGTCGTCGACGATGTTGATCAGGATGCCCTTGCCCCGGTAGGTGTCCCAGACGCCTGCCACATTGACGTCCACGCCGGCGAGCGCGCCATTTTGGCCGGTGTTCCGGAGGACCCATTGCCGGCCGAAGCGGAGGTCATTGGGGACCATCTTCCTGACGCGGGCCTGGCCGAGCATAGGCTGGGCGTAGAGCACGCCGGGCTCGCGGCGCAGGGCTTCCGCGAGGGGGGGAGCGCCGGCCGCCTCAGGGGCGACGAAGACGGCGTACCCGGGGGCAAAGGGAAGCTCCCCCTGGGTCGTCGCGCCGTGCCGCGCGGCCAGTGCGGCGGCATCCGTTCCGGGCGCCAGCCGGACCGTGACGCGGCGGGTCAGCACGCGCCGGTTCGCCTTGGTGCGGGGCTGGCCCTGAGGATAGACCACCAGTTCTGCCGCGCCGCCCGCGCGTCGGATGGCCTCGACCTGCTGGACGACATCCGCGCGCGGCTCGGTCTGGCTCAGCCGCCGGGTCCCGGCCTCGCTAGCGGGTGCGGTCACCTGGATCTCGTCCTGCGCGACGACGAAGTTCCGGGCCTGGCCGCCATCCTCGATGCGGTGAACCGTTGATTCGGTTGCCTGGGCCGAGCACCGCCCGGTGCCGATCCAGGCCACCAGGTAGGCGGTCAGGAGGATCGGGAATTGCACCAGGAGCCGGCAGCGAGGGGATCGCGTGGCGCCGGGTGTTGGGTGTTGGGAGCAGCGCGGGACTCCATGGAGTGGGCAGGGCGGGTCGGAGTTGGGTTTCATGCAGAGGTTATGGAACTGGGCTGCCGAGCCTTCGATCCGGCCGGTTCCGGTCTTTCGCCAGGCCGACGTCGGAGGCGTGGATGCTTTCGCGCCAGGGCGCTGCGCTTTCAACACTTTCTTTGAGCGTGCCGAATGCGGTCCGTTCGGCCCGGAGCACCTGGCTGATCGGTACGAGCAAATCCCCAACCTTCGAAATCACCCCGCACACCGTCTGCCGGCTCAGGTCGATGCCGGTGTGCCGGAAGATCGCCTCGCACTGGCGGAAAACCGGCACGTGCATCCCGAACTTCTGGTCGATCATCTCGACGATCAGTTCGTCGCCCAGCTTGCTCTTGGGCAGGATGCGCACCGGCAGCGGCGCACACTTCACCCCGTCCTGGCAGGCGCAACCCCCAAGCTTCTCCCGGCGGACCTGGCGCACGAAGAACTTCACCGGCTCGATCTCCAGGTATTCGCTCACCTCGTAGCCGATGACGGGGTGGACCTTTCCGCAGCTGCACTCCTTCGGCAGGGCCGGGATCACCTCGATCCGACGCTCCAGATGGGCCGGAAGCTCGACCCGCCCGGGATGCTTAGCGCTCCTCTCCCGCGGCACCCGGGGAGTCCGCGCCGCGGGGTTCTTCGCCACCCGATCGGCCTCCGCGGCGACATCCTCGGAGGTGACGCAGGGCTCGGACTCCAGAAGCCGCAGTTGGAGATCACTGAGCTTGTCGCTCTTGGCACCGTACTTCTGCAGCAACACCAGCCGGAGCCGCTCCCTGAGCAGGCGGTTCTCCAACTCCACCCGCTGCCTCTCGGTCCGCTCCGGGGCGAGGAACCGCTCAGGCGATCTCGCGCAGATCGGTGGGAAGTTCTGTGAGTTCGGCTGCCATCTTCGTAACAGAGACAGAGTAGAGACATACTCACTAAATGTCCAATGCATACTGGCTCTTTCACACAGAATTATTCCCTAAACACTCACGCAAGTTACCGCTGCAGGAGTTTCGATGGGAAGCCTCCGCCACCACCGACGCCGCTGCGTGCTCGGCCAGTCGAGACCGCCGAGAAGCAACGCCAACTCCTCGGCCCCGATCCTGATCTTGGTCTCACCCGGATCCGGAGTCGGCCAGCTGAACGTCCCGCGTTCCAGCCGTTTTGCGCAAATCCAGAGCCCGCTCGAATCCCAGACGAGTATCTTCAGGCGGGTGTGGCGCCTGTTGGTGAAGACGAAGAGATATCCGCTGAGCCAGTTCCCGCTGCGAGGCCGCCCCGCCTTCGTACTCCGAAACGATCCGGTCAATGTCGCTACGCGTGTGGCGCCGCCGGATAGGCGCGAGGAATGGTTCTTTCACGCCCGTCAGCCTACCAACCCGTGGCGCGCTCCGTCAGATGGGGTTCCCGGGACGGATACGATTCAACTCCGCGCCCTCCTCTGGGTCTGCATTCCGAGAGGCAGATCGAGACCGCCTCCAGCGCCTATTGCCAGGCGCGCAGCCGTTTGCCCATCGGGCGTCTCGAGGAGGGCCTTCAACACAGCGCGCAAGTGGCCGACCAACGCTCCGGTCAACACGGTCGCCTGGGAACGGTGTCCGGGACACTCCTGCGATCAAAACTTGGGTTGACGTCCGCCGGTCCGCAATTGTTCGCAGACGAGAGAGACTGCTCGGGCGGGATTTCTCCAAGCCTGTGGCGCATAGCTCATGCGGAAGATGCAGGGAAAAATAAAAAATTCCTGACTTTCTAAAGCACTCTCCCCAGGGCCGCAGAGGCCCCTGCAAGGCGTGCAAACGCACCCAACCATCAAATCGCCCTCGGGCCGGCCTGCCAAGCGCCGGCGCCCTGCCAGGCCCCAAGGCGACGATCCCTTCTTTCACACACTCTTGGCTTCGCATTATCGAGTGACGTGGTAGTGTTGCTGTGTGCTCCCTTCATATCTCACTAACCATTTCACCTGTGACAATCTGGACGCCGACCCACTGCTCTTTTATCAGTTCCTCGCCCCGGCCATGAGCATCCTCACCGACTATGTGCGCGGCGTCCGCCACAAGGGCCGCATTAGCGATCCGACGTTCGTCTGCCTCGGTGTCCTCCGTGTCATCAGTCAGGTCGCCAGCGGGCGGGACTTCCTGCAGCAGTGCGCCCAACTCCACGACCACTCGGTCAGTCGCTCGTCCTTCTTCGATACCCTTCACTCCAAACCCCGAAGAGGGGTTCTCGCCGAACTCAATGCCCAACTGGTCGCCCGAAGGGGTGTCGGTCCCGCAGACACGGGCGCAGATCTGCTCCAAGCGTTCCCGGAACTTCGGGACCGTGCGGTGTACGCG
>JBBQML010000194.1:0-7583 GCA_038328885.1 Verrucomicrobiota bacterium
CCATTAACCCGGGGGGCGCACACGCGGGGCCCCCCCCCCACCCCCCCGCCCGGGGTGGGTTCCCCCCGGCCCGCGCCCCCCCCGCGCCCCCGCGACCGCTCGCGGACCGCGCCTCTCCCGCGGCCCAGCGACCGCTCCGGACCGCGCCTCTCCCGAGGCGCAGCGGCTCGTACGCGGTTGACGCGTGGGAGTCGACTCCCACGCGCGTCGCGAGGGGACGGACCGCAGGGGTACCCCGGCGGCGGCCCTCCTGCGCGCTTCCTGCTGTTCCCGCCACCGGGAACCAGCGCTATGCTCCGCGGACCCCACCAACCTTAGCCCAAACCCGCACCATGCTCGCCAACCCGCCCCAGCACCCGCACCCCCCGGCCCTGGCCCTGGCCTTGGCCTTGGCCCTGCTGCTCCTCGCCACCACGCTCCGTCTCGCCGTCGCCGCCGAACCGCCCGCCTCCGGTCCGTCCGCGCACCGGCAACTCCCCCGCGCCATGCACGGCACCATGGCCGAGCGCCCGCGGATCACCGTGGGAACCTCCGGCGCGGCCCTCAACGGCTCGGACCACCGCGTCCTCCAGGCCGCCGTCGACTACGTCGCCGCCCTGGGCGGGGGCACGGTCGAGATCGGCGACGGGGAGTACCTCATGCGCGACTCCCTCCATCTCCGTCCCCACGTCACCGTCCGCGGTCAGGGCCCCAGGACCATCCTCCGCAAAGCCCGCGCCGCCACCTCGCCGCTGCTCCTCGACGGCGACTACGGCGAGGAACAAGTAACCCTCGCCAACCCGGACGGCTTCGCGGTCGGCGACGGCATCGCCGTCTGGGACCAGGGCGCGGGCGGATTCCACACCACCGTCGCCCGCATCTCGGGGCGGAACGGGAACACCTTCTCGATCACGCGCCCGCTGAACGCCGACTGCATGGCGGGCAATGGAGGGCAGGCCGCCACGGTGTTCCCGGTGATCAGCGGCTACGACGCCGAAGGGGCGCGCGTCGAGGACCTTACCATCGAGGGCAACCGCGGAGAGAACGTGCCACTGAACGGCTGTCGCGGTGGCGGCATCTTCTTCTACCGCTGCCACGGTGCCGTCATCACCCGCTGCACCATCCGCCAGTACAACGGCGATGGCATCAGCTTCCAACAGAGCAACGACGTCCAGGTCACCGACTGCACCAGCGAGGAGAACGCCGTCCTCGGATTCCATCCCGGGTCCGGCTCCCAGCGCCCCCAGGTCCGAAACAACACCGCCCGCGGCAACGGCGAGGACGGCCTGTTCCTTTGCTGGCGGGTGAAGGAGGGTGTTTTTGAAGGCAACCGCCTGGAAGGCAACGGCCGCTTCGGCATCTCCATCGGTCACAAGGACACCGACAACCTGATCCGCAACAACCAGGTGCTCGGAAACGCCGAGGACGGCATCTTCTTCCGCAACGAGACCGACGGCATGGCTGGCCACCGCAACCGGGTGGAGGGGAATGTGATCGAAAACAACGGCACCAAGGCCGACGCCGCCGGGATACGGGTCCGCGGCGAAACCCGGGACCTAATCCTGCGCGACAACCTCATCCGCGACACCCGCCCCGAGGGCCAGCGCCGCCAGACGGTCGGCATCCGCCTCGACGAAAAGGTGGGGACGGTGACCACCGAATCCAACCGCATCGAAGCCGCCACCCCCCTCGACGACCGCCGCGCCCGGCCCTGAACGGAAAGAGTGGCACGCGGACGCGGAGTCCGCGGAGAGGACGGATGGGGAAATCGGTGGTGAGCTCCCAACCGCGGGTGGGATCATTGGGGCCATCCCCTTCCCTCTCCGCGCTCTCCGCGTCTCCGCGTGAGACCCTCAGGGAAGTGCCACTCCAGGAATAAACAGCGCCGCCCAGACAAAACCCGGCCCGAGTTGCGTCCCCATCACGCCATGCCACCCGGCGAACTAGCCCGCCTCTACGACACCCATGCGCCGGCACTGTTCGCCTTCCTGTTGAACTTCACCCGGGACGAGGCCGACACCCGGGACATCTTGCAGGAGGTCTTCCTCCGCCTCGCCCGCCGGCTGGAGGACCTTCCGGCGCTCCGCGACGAGCGGGCGTTCCTCCTGCGACTGGCCCACAATCTGGCGGTCGACACCGTTCGCCGGCGTGACACCCAACGCCGCGCCCACGCCGGTCTCGCCGCCGAACCGATCGAACTGTTCGCCGCCGGCCCCGACACCCAGGAACCGGCCGTGCCGCGCCAAGTCGCCGAAGCGATGGGCGACTTGCCACCCGAACAGCGGGCGGTGCTCCAACTGAAACTCTGGGAGGGACTGACCTTCGATGCCATCGGCCGCCTGCTCGAAATCCCGCTGAATACCGCCGCCAGCCGGTATCGCTACGCCTTGAACAAACTCCGCGAGCGGTTGCGTCCCCTGTACGACGAGATCCGCTGAACCGAGGAAAACGACATGACCCCGGAAAACGACAATCACCACCCGCCCGAGCCCGGTGCCGGTACCGGTGCCGGTGCCGACGACCTCGAGCGGCTCCTGGCCCAACACGCGGTCCGCCAGCCCCCCCCAGAGTGGCGTGACGCCATCCTCGCGCATGCCAACACCGCGGCCGCCGCGGTCGAAACAGCGCCCACCCGCGCTCCCGCTCCGTCGGCGCCCGCGCCCGCGCCCGCGCCACGCTGGTTCGCCTTGCTCGACCGGTTGACCTCCGGTTGGAGCCCGATCGCCGCCGCCTGGCTGCTGATGCTCGGCCTCAACCACTACTCCACCCAAGCCGTGACTCCGCAGGGCGTGACCTATCCCCCGCTATCCGCCACCTCGCTCGCGGAACTCCGGGCCGACCGCGCCGAGCTCCGCGATCTTGCCAACCTGACCGCCCCCGAGCCGGCGACCGAGGCCCGGCCGAATCCCATGAACCGCCCCCCCGCGGGAGCCCGGACCCGGCCCCGCGCCCAGCTTCCTGCACCGGCCCAGTCCCTCGCCTGCGTCCCTCACCTCCACCCCCTCTTCGCATGACACTCCAACGTTTCCTCAACGGCATGGCCGATTCCCGCTGGTGCTGGCCGGGGATCCGTCGCTGGCAGCCGCAACCCACCCAGCGCTTCCCGCTCAGCGCGTTCCTCGCACCGGTGCTTTGGGTGGCCGGGTTTTCCGTCCTGGTGGGCCTGGGCTTCACCGCCCTCATCCAGAAGGTCCCGCAGATGCGCGGCTCGTTCTGGCCGCTGGCCCTGGTGCTGGTGGTGGGCACCGCGATCGCGTCCTTCAACCTGGTGCTCATCGCCTTCGCCTGGAACCGCCGCGCCGCGCGACTGCGCGCCGCTGGGCTGACCCAGCCGCCGGCACTGCCGCGACGCCGCTGGTGGCAGACCTGGCTGGTCGCGCCATTCTATACCCTGGTCTTCCTCGCCCTCACCCCGCTGCTCCTCTGCCTCGCCGTGAACAACGCCCTCGGAACCCGGGCCTGGAACCGTGCCCGCGCCGAACTCGTCGCCCGCGGTGAAGCCCTCACCTTCCCGGAGCTCATCCCTCCCCTGCCCCCGCCGGAGCAGAACTTCGCGATGACCCCCCTGCTCAGGCCGCTCTTCGATTACCGCATCGTAGCCACCAACGGTCGCTCCGAGATCGTCTGGGCCGACCCCGCCGGACGGGCCCGGGCCAAGGCCCTCCAACTTCCCGCCCCACGCCCCCGTCCGGGCGAGAAAACAGGCCGAACTTCCACCCAGGACGGTCGCCTGAACCTGACAAACTACGCCCTCGGCATCCGGACCCAGCGGCTCGGTCGACCCGCCGGACTGCCGGACGATCTAGCCCTGCGCTACGGACTCACCGCCACCAACCGCCCCACCCCCACTGACGAGGAACTCAAGGTCATGGTCATCACCGACCCCGCCGGCGAGGTGCTGGAATATTTCCGCCGGTTCGAACCGGAAATGACCGAACTCGAAACCGCCAGCCGCCGTCCGGTCAGCCAGTTCCCCCAACATTGGGAGCTCGGGTACGGGGTGAACCTCCCCCACCTCGCCCGCGCCAAGAACCTCTCCAACCTCTTTCGCGTCCGCGCCGCCGCCCGACTCGGCGCGGGAGATACCAACGGCGCGTTCGCCGATGCTCTCACCACCCTCCGCCTTTCCGACATGCTGGCCACTGAACCGCTCATCATCTCGCACCTGGTCCGCATAGCCCAAACAGCCATCGGCATCACCTCGGTCTGGGATGGCCTCGCCAACCACGCGTGGACAGACGATCAACTCGCCCAATTCCAGGCCATCCTCGCCCGGATCGACCTCCAACCGGGCCTCGCCCTCGCCATGCGCGGCGAGCGCTGCATCGGAGAAGGCATGTACAACGGCATGCTGGGGGGCGGGCCCAGCGGTATGGTCGCGATCGACGAGGAGAGCTCCTCAATGCTGGATGCCATGCCCACCCCCCGTTACCTCCCCGGCCTCACGCCCCACGGGATCTTCCGGCGCATGCAGGTGAATCACCACCGGTTCTTCGACGCCGTGCTCGCCCAAATCCGCGACCCCGCCTGGCCCACCACCCTGCCCAGCCAACCCAGCGGGGACGCCTTCCTGCGGCAGTTGGGTCTGCTCCCCGCCACGCCCTACACCATCCTCCCCACCATGCTTGCGCCGGCCCTGGACAAGGTGCAGGGCAAGGCCGCCCGACAAAATGTGACCGCGCGCCTCGGCGAAACCGCCTGTGCCCTGGAACGTCACCACCTCAAAGCCGGCACCTTCCCCGAACGCCTCGACGAACTCGTGCCCGCGTTCCTCGCCGCCGTGCCGCTCGATCCCATGACCGGCAAACCGCTCCAGTACCGCCGCACCGACGACGGCTGGTTCCGGCTCTGGTCGGTCGGCCTCAACGGCCGCGACGACGGAGGGGTGATGAAGACCAAGGATAACGACGCCGAAGGCGACTGGGTCTGGCCGGTGCCGGTGCTCAGTGCCGAACCGAGGCTGCTCGGCGGCGGCTGAGTTTGGCCGCCTTTGGTCCCGGAGGGACTTAGGACATTAGCCGGTTGCAAGGCGGCGAACCGCCGCAGCCACCGGTTTGTTGGCACATTTTGGAATCCGCCCCGGATGGGGCGGTGGAGACCGGATGACGCCGGCGATGAAAAACCCTCCTCCACACGGTTTGGCCTCCATGATCGTGGGAGGGATCTGGGACGACGTACGGGTCGGGTCTCCAGCGTCGCTGCCAGGCCGCTCAGTACACCCCTTCGACGATGTTCTTCTCCATCGCGCCGAACGGACGAACGTCGCCCACGCCATCCCACGCATACGGCGGACGCGGCGCCCGCCGGATCGCCTCGTCGCGTTCGAGGAACCGCGGCATGAAGAATTCCTTCGTCAGCGTGGTAAGTTCCACTCGCCCGAACTCGCCATAACCCACCACCTCGTTGGTCACGCTGGGCTTCACCACCCTCAACATGGCCCGCGGCTGGGGCGCGTAGTAGGTCACGCTGAACTCATCCTCGGGCTGGAGCGGCACGCTCGCCGCCAAGCCCATCAGGGTGTTCCCGTACGTCGGGTAGAACCCGATCCGGTTCTCCAGCAATTCCTCCACGATGAAGCGCACCTCCTGCGGCTTCATCGAGGTTCCGCCACAGAACACCCCGCGGATCCCCGCGTCCCAGAGGTTCACCTTCTCCGCCAGCGCCTCGAGCAGCTTGGGCGTGGTGAAGAGCCCCGTGACCTTGCGGTTCTTTAGGATCGTCACCGCCTGATCCACCACGTGGACCATGTACGCCTTCGCCTGGTCGAACTTCTTCTCGGCCAGGATTTTTTTCACCCAGCGCGGATCGAGGTCGATGAAGTAGCAGGAACTGCCCCTCACGTTGGCCAGATGCTCGATCGCCAGGCGCAACCGCCTCGGCCCGGTCGGCCCCATCATCAGCCACGCGCCGCCCGGCGGGAAATGCGCGTCGGCGATCTTCCCGCTAAACTCCGAGTAATCGACCTTGTAGTCGTCCCAACCGATCCGCTGCTTGGGCATCCCGGTCGTGCCCCCGGTCTCGAAGATGTTGTACGGCCTGCCCTTGAAGTTGGCCGGCACCCAGACCTCCGGCTGCAGGTCGCGCAGGCTCTCGTCCCGGAAATGCGGGAACTTCAACAAATCCTCGCATGACCGCACCTCCCGCCGCGGATCCCAGTTCTTCCCGGCCCAGTCGAGCCAGTAGTGACACCCCGTCGCCGGGTTGAAGTGCCATTCGATGATCTCGAGGAGATGCGTGTTCAAGGTGGCCCGGGCCTGCTCGATGGCCTCGGGACTGACGGTGGGAATGGGCATGTGGACGATGACGATGAGGATGTGGAAAGGCGTTGGTGCCGGTGGTGCCGGTGTTGCTTCGACGGGTCGGTTTCGACGGGGTCCTGCGCTCGACTCGCGCACGGCATTCCGGCCCGCCCGCAAGCGCGACCCGCCCGAACCCCCGGAAAAGCCGCGAGCAGGCAAACTGGTGAGCCCGCGCGGACCCGTCAAGTTGGCAACGGGCCCCGCTTTCGTGCAGCGCAACTCCTCTCCGGCTGTGTTGCCCGTCAGGTCCACGTCGAAAAAGAAACTGGCGTTAATCCAACACCTCCTTACACGACAGAGGGTGAAATGGCGTTCACCATGCTTCACCACCCCTTGCCCCGCTCGAGCGGCCCTTCTCTCAGCGCCCGCTCCCCCGCTTCCAGCCAACCCGAGCGGCCCGGGCTCGGCGGGAAGTTCCCAGGTCAGGAGGCCGCCCGCCACGGGAGCCACCACAACGCACCCCAACGCTCCAGCGCGGCCCTCGGAGCCGTGATCGCCCTCGCGCTTGCCGCGGCAGGCGTCAACTCCCGGGCCGGCCTCCTCCCGGGCAACGCCTGGCCCAATGCGTCGCTGGAATCGGTGTCGGCCGAAACCGACCTCCCCACCTTCTGGCACAAAGGCGGCAGCGCCGTGAGCATCGACTCCTGGGCCACCGACTCCAGCGTGAGTCCGGTGCACGCGCTGAAACTCGACGATGCGAGCGACACGGATTACGGCGAATGGTGGTCGGACCGCGTCCCGGTCACCGGCGGCGGGACGTACTCCCTCCAGTACCACTTGCGCTATGACACCGCCGGCACCATGCGCCTGACGGCGAATTTCGCGGACGCCACGGGGGCACGGACGAGCGGCGTCGATTTCAACTTCTCCGGGACCCAACCGGACTGGGAGACGCACACACAGTCGATCACCGTTCCAGAGGAAGCCGAGGCGATGTGGCTGACCTTCGCCTCCGGCGGCAGCGTGGAGGTGACCGGAACGGCCTGGCTCGACGACATCTCATTCGTGAACGACGAAGGCGAACCCGCGGCGGAATCCGGCGCCCGGGTTCTGGATGCCGCCTATAGCACCGAGATCAGGATCGACGGAGAGGTGGACGACTGGGCACCGCTGTCCAGCGGCACCCTCACCATGGACACCCAAGGCCGCGGGACCCATGGGACGCTCGCGGTGGACATCCGGTATGCGTGGAACCAGACCAACCTCTACGTCCTGGTGAGCGAGAACCCCACCCACACCGTGGCCAGCGTCGCGCAGGAGGCGCCCAACGCGACCGCCTACCAAGAGGCCCCCTGGGGGGTGGAC
>JBBQML010000195.1:0-7568 GCA_038328885.1 Verrucomicrobiota bacterium
CTGAACTGGAACCGCTTGCGGGCGCCCGGTTGGCCGTACTTCTTTCGCTCGCGCTCGCGGGGGTCGCGGGTCAGGAGGCCATCGGCACGCAGCGGGGCGCGGAGGGCCACGTCGGTCTGCAGCAGGGCCCGGGCGATGCCATGGCTCACGGCCGTGGCCTGCCCGATCGGGCCGCCACCGGACACGTTGACACGCACGTCGTACTTGCCCACCGACTGGGTCGAGGCCAGTGGCCGCATGGCCAGCGTCCGGAGCGCGTCGGTCGGGAAGTAAACCTCAAAGGCACGGCCGTTTATCGAGAACTTGCCGGTACCGGTGACCACGCGCACTCGCGCGGTGGCCGTCTTGCGACGGCCCGTCGTGACAACCTCGTTCGTCTTGGGATCGATCATGGCGATGGCGGGGGACGCGGGAATGAAGCGGGAATCCGTGGAAAAGTCTCTATCGTTTCTGTCGGTCGGGTCTCTGGCGCGCTAGCGGTCGGTCGTCTTCAGCGGTTGCCTCAGTTCGACGGCGCGAGGACCGCGGGCTTCTGGGCCGAGTGGGGGTGGGCGGACCCACGGTAGACTTTGAGCTTCGTGAGCAACTGACGGCCCAGGCGGTTCTTGGGAATCATGCCTTTGACCGCGTGGTGGATGAGTTCCTCGGGTTGCTTCTCCCGGATCTGCGCCACCGAGCGGTACTTCTCGCCACCCTTCCAGCCGGAGTAGCTCATGTACAGCTTCGAGGTCTCCTTGGTCCCGGTCAACCGCACCTTGTCGGCGTTGATCACGACCACGAAATCACCCGTGTCCATGTGAGGGGTGTAGATGGGCTTGTCCTTGCCACGGAGGATGTCCGCCACCTGGACCGCCAGGCGACCGAGCACCGCGCCATCCGCATCAATGACGTGCCAACGGCGCTGCTCCGCAGCCTGCTTCGGCAAAAATGTCTTCATGTCTTCCCAATGAAAAAGGGACGGGGAACCTACCAACCGAGCCACTTGCGTCAACAGCCATTTTTCCCCCAGGCCTGCCCTCGGGCCTCCAGAAATGGTGGGTGACCGGATACCAAAGCGCCGCCTTGCCGGGCTCCTCGGCGCACTCCAAGGCGCGCCGCTCCTCCTGGAGTGCGGCGGGAAGCAACGCGCGCCGCCGCTTTGGTACGGTCCACCGCACCGACAACCTGGGGATGCACGGGCCCGCCCTCGTGCTCGTGAGGGACTCGGAAATTCAAAAGCTGAGTTGCACGCCGGCATAGAAGTTCCGGCGGTAGGCCGGATCGATCCCGTCGGCCCGGATCCGCGCGTAATAGTCCTCGTCGAAGAGGTTGTTGATGCCGCCCACCAGCGAGACCGTCTCGCGGTACACGCGGACCTCGGCCGTGAGATCCCAGGTCATGTAGGAGGGGATGCGACGGGTCGGGTTCTCGTCGTCGGTCGCAAAATGGTCGTCCAGGAAGGTCCCGAGGAATGCGACCTTGGCCCGGTCCTTCCATCGGTAGACGAGTCCGGCGCGGACAAAATAGTCGGGCGCAAACTGGGGTTCCTTGCCGTCCTGGCTGCCACCGTGGAGTTCGGCATCCAGGAGCGTGAGACTGCCGTGCAGGGCCACGCGGTGGGTGCGCTCGCCTGCGGAGATGCCCTGGGCGGCCAGCACAGCGCCGGCGACATCCAGATCGATCGCCAGGTCCCATCCCTGGTTGATGGAGCGGCCCACGGAACGGAGCTCGGTCTGCCCTCCGGCGGTCACCGTTCCGCCGTACTTGTTGTCCAGATCCACCAGGAAAAGGCTCGTGTCCCAGTTCAGCCAGTCCGTGGGCTGGCCGCGGTAGCCGGCCTCGTACGTCCAGGCGGTGGTGGGCGAGACGTCGCCGGTGATCACCGCGCCCGAGCCGGGCACCACGGACTCGGTGAAGATCGTCGGGCGGTAACTCTGGGCCACGGTCGCGTAGAGCTCGGTGTGCCGGGGGAGTGCATAGGCCAGCGCCAGGGCCACCAGGGGTTGGAACTCGGTGCTGCCCTTCTCGGAGCGTTCCGTGCCGCCGGCGACCGGACGTTCGACGCGCACGTCCTGGGCGATGTTCTCCAGGCGCAGCCCGGGGGTCAGGGAGAACCCGTTCCACTGAAAGCGGTTCTCCGCGAACACCGAACCCGCGACGACGTCCCGTTGCGACGCGCTGCGGAGGATGCCCTCCTCGGCGTCGGGTGCCGCGCCGCGGCGGTCGGTGCGGGGCGAGTCCCCGCGATAGAAATGCACCCCGCCAGCCACCGTGTGGGTCTGGTCGCCCGCCGTGTAGTCGTGTCGCACCCGCGTCTCGGTTCCGAAGGTCTGGAATTCCTGGCGCTCGATGTCGTTGGTCAGCGCCTCGGGCCCGGTGGGGAGCTGGCCAAAGCCTCCGCCGCGCTGGCGCCGGCTGAAGCGCTCGTAGTAGCCACCCCACACCCGGACCTCCGCCTCGGTGTCGTCACCGAAGGCGTGGACGAGTCGGAGGGAAGGCACGTAGCGCCGGAGGCGGAACCGGTCATAGAGGCGGGTTGCCTGGGTGCGGTCCTCATCATAGTTCGCCAGCCCGGGGCCGTTGGCGAGGGTCAGGCCGCCAGGTTCGCCGTGGCCCTCCTCGTAGGCGTCCAGGGCCAACAGGATGCTCGTGTCGGGTGAGGCGTCGTAGGCGATCTTGAAGTGTCCGCCATCCAACTGGTAGTCGCTGTTGGCCGTCCGGAAGCCTTCGGATTGGCGGTGGTTGTAGTGGGCGAGGTAACCGACGCGACCGACCGTGCCGTCCACCGCGTTGTACGTGGAATACAGACCGTCGCTGCCGAAGGTCTGGTAGGTCCGCGCCGAGAAGGGGCGGTCCCGACGCGGCACGTGGGTGAGGTAGTTGAGCGCGCCGGCGGGCTGAGGGCCGTACATCAGTGAGGCGCCACCGCGGACGAACTCCAGGCGGTCCACGACATCGAGCGGCGGGGTGTAGTAGGCCTCGGGATAGCCGTAGGGATCAGCGTGGATGGGGATGCCATCCTGGAGGACCTGCAGGAATTGCATCCGGTGCGGTTCCCCGATGCCGCGGTACCCGAGGCTGACCAGAGGGGAGGACTCCTCGCTGTAGAGCAGGCCCGGCGTGCGCTCGAGGGCCTGGCGGTAGTTGTTGGACTGCACGCGCGGCAGGGCGTCGAGGTCGATCACCGACACCTTCTTCCCGCTGTAGATGCGGGTGCCTTGAACTGGCGGCAGGAATGGATCCTGTTGGACCCCCTCGTGCTCCGCTTCGCCGAAAACGGTCATGGCCGGAAGATCTGTCGGCCCGGGGGAGGGAAGGAGTTGGTCCCCCGGCGGGGGGACCGCCGCGTGGGCGGCCAGGCACGCCGCCAGAGCCAGGCAGGCGGTCGGCGGAGTGGCCGACGGTGTCGAGGTTCGGCGGGTTCGCGGGCGTTTGCGCATGACGCAGACTCCGGCAGTTCGGGGGCAACCCGCTAACGGCGGGTTGCGGAATCCTGCCGGCGCCTTGCCTGCGGCGGGGAGGCTACCGGCCTGGCGCGGCCAGCGTCCGCACGTCGACGGCTTCCATGCCGGCGGCACGGATGGCCTGCATCCCGAGATCCGTGTCCTCGTAACCGCGGCACCGGGTTGGGTCGACATTAAGCCGGCGGGCTGCCTCGACGAAAATGTCGGGAGCCGGCTTCTGGTGGGTGACATCCTCGCTGGTCACGACGGCCTGGAAGAGATCCCGGATGGCGAGCTTGTTCAGGACCAGTTCAATGACCAGGCGGGTTCCGCCCGAGGCAACGGCCATGGGGAGTTTTCCGTGGTGGGCCCGCGCGATCTCCACGACGGCGTGGATCGGTTCGACGTCGCCCAGCGTGGCGAGGTACGTTTCCTCTTTCTCGAGCGCGACCGCGATGGGATTGAGATCGAGCCTCTGTTCGGCCTTCAGCATCGTGAGGATGTCGCGGGACGGCACGCCGCCGAGGGAATAGAACCGGTCCTCGGGGAAGTGGAAATTGTGGCGGAACTGGATGGTCTGCCAGGCCTGCCAGTGGAGGGGCATGGTGTCGGCTAGGGTGCCATCGCAATCGAAGATGAGGGCGGACGGGGAAAAAGCGTTCATGTCGGAGTGAGCCTGGAAATCGTTGCAGGGTTGCGCTGGGCCGCAACCTCCGGTGGGTCCGGGAGTGGGGTGGGCGGTCCTGGCTGCCTCAGGTCGGCAGCGAGGCGAGTCGCTCCCTCAGATCGAAGGCCAGCAGCGGTTCGATCAGGGGATCGAGGGCGCCGTCGATGACCTGGGAGAGGTTGTAGATCGTGAGTTCGATCCGGTGATCCGTGATGCGGTTCTGGGGGAAATTGTACGTGCGGATCTTCTCGCTGCGTTCCCCCGTGCCGACCTGCAGGCTCCGGCGGGCGTCGTATTTCGTCTTCTCCTCCTCGATCCGGCGCTCGAGCAGTCGGGAGCGCAGCACCTTCATGGCCTTGAGTTTGTTCTTCAGTTGGGAGCGCTCGTCCTGGCAGCGAACCTCGACGCCGGTGGGCTTGTGCACGATCCGTACGGCGGAGTCGGTGGTGTTCACGCCCTGGCCGCCGTGTCCGCCGGCGCGGCAAACCGTGATGTCGAGGTCGTCGGGCTTGATCTCCACGTCCACCTCCTCCGCCTCGGGCAGGACGGCCACGGTGGCGGTGCTGGTGTGGATGCGGCCCTGGGCCTCGGTTGCGGGCACCCGTTGCACGCGGTGGACGCCGCTTTCGAACTTGAGGAGGCGGTAGGTATCCGTCCCGGTGATGCCGAAGACCACCTCCTTGAACCCGCCGAGGTCGGAGGGGCTGGACTCGAGGTTCTCGACCTTCCACCCCTGCACCTCCGCATAACGCAGGTACATGCGGTACAGGTCCGCGGCGAACAGGGCGGACTCCGCACCCCCGGCACCGGCCCGGATCTCCATGATCGTGTTGCGGGAATCGGTCGGGTCGGGCGGCAGGAGGCCCCGCTGGACTTCGAGAGTCAGGCGTTCGTCCGCGGTCTCGAGCCGCCGGATTTCCTCTGCCGCGAGTTGAGCCAACTCCGAGCCGGCCGGTTCGGCGGCGAGCATCTCGCGATTGGCGGCGAGCTCGGTCCGGGTGGCGATCCAGGCACGGCCAATCCCCACCAGGGCCTTCAGCCGGGCGTGCTCGCGCGCGAGTTCCTGGGCCTTGGCGGGGTTGGCGAAAGCGTCCGGGGCGCTCAAGGCCGCCTCGACCTCGGCCAGTCGCTTCCCGAACCGCTCGATGTGGCCCACGAGATCCACGGGAAAAAGAATCCGCCCGCCAGGCCCTGGGGACCCGGCGGGCGGAGCATGGGGAAACCCCTACTTCTTCTTCTTCGTGGTGGCCGCCGCGAAGGCCGCCTGCGCGGCCTGGGTCTTCGCGAGGCGCTGCTGGAACTTGTCCACGCGACCCGCGGTATCCACGAACTTCTGCGTGCCCGTATAGAACGGATGGCAGCTGCTGCAGATACCGATGATGAGCGGCCCCTTCCGGGTGGAGCTGGTGTGAATCACGGTGCCGCAGGCGCAACGGATCTCGACGGAATCATAGCGCGGATGGATGTCTGCCTTCATAGCCGAAAAAACGGACGCGCAACGTAACAGGCCAGGGGGTCGTGACAAGCTGGATTTTCCTGGGTGTTTCTCCGATTTTCCGGCGAAGGCCGATTTTCGGGTTTGCGCGTGGCGCCCGGCTCCACAGGCTTGGGGCGTGAACCACCCTGTACCTGGACGGACCTTTCCCGATGCTGCCGGCATGGACCGGTTTGTGCGGGGCATGTTGCAGGCGGTGCCGCCGGATCTGCTTCAGGTCTCGGAGCAGGCCCAACTCGATCTCCGGGCGCTGCTCCGCTTTCGTCCGCTTTCCGCGCTGTTCCGATTCGCGCGTCGCCATCGTCGCTGGTCGATGGCCCTGGCGGCGAAGTCCACCGGCGCGCCCTTGAAGTTGATCCGGGCCCTGGAAGGCGCGCGATTGGAAAACCTCGAACCGGCGGCGGTGGTTCGCTACGCAACCCGCCTGGGCACGGTCCACCTGCTCGGGGAGTGGGTGTCCGCGAATCCGGCCCTGGCCCGGACCCTGCAGCTTCCCGGCGAGGCGCTCTTGCTTGCCCAGGCGCAGTCGATCCTGGCCGAGGATGCCCGCCACCAATGTCTCCTGCCCGATGCGCGGCAGCGGTTGATGCCGCCACGTTTCGAGGCTCCGCTCGAGTTCGCCGCCGTGCTGGCCCCCCGACACGGCGCGTGGATGGCGAAGGGGATGTCCGTCACCTCCCCCTTCGCCCCAGGCGCTACCGGCGGGCTGTCTCCCGCCTCCGACTCCCCCGGTTCCTCCGGCACCGACGGGCCCTCGGTCTCGGCTCCCGCCACGCTCGAGATCAAGGTCTCGCTCCGCGGTTTTCGTCCCACCATCTGGCGGCGAATCCGCGTCACCAACGACCTCACCTTCGCCCGGTTCCACGAGGTGCTGCAGCGCGTCATGGGTTGGCGGGGTCAGCACCTGCACGAGTTCCGGTTGGGCGACTTGAGCATCGGTCGGCCTGACCCCGAGTGGCCGCACCCCCTGGTGGACGAGCGCCGATTCCGCCTGGCGGACGCGGGGCTCGGGCGTTCGTCCGAACTCACCTACGTCTACGATTTCGGCGACGACTGGGTGCATACCGTCCGGTTGGAGAAGGTGCTCCCGTTCGAGTCGGCGGCCGCGCCGGTCTGCCTGGGCGGGGCGCTGGCTTGTCCTCCCGAGGACAGCGGCGGCCCCGAGGGGTACCGCCGTCTGCTGCTGCGGTTGGCGGATCAGGATGATCCCGAGCACGGAGATGTCCGCGACTGGGTTGGCGAGGATTTCGACCCGGGCCATTTCCATCTGCCCGACGCGAACGCCGCCCTGGAGAATCTCGCCCAGGAATGGCATCGGCCCGCTCGCCGTCGCAAGACGCCATGAAATCCAGACTCCCACACGCCTCCCCGCCGGCTTCCTATCCGGTGTCGGCCGACAGGCGTGCCTGCCTGCGTCGTGCTGCGGATCGGGGTTTCGCCGCATCTCGTGCTCGAGGTGGCGGTGGAGAAGGGGACCCCAAAAACCATGGGCACCGGCGAAGCCCATCAACGGAGTGCAACGTATGCCCGGAATATCTTCGGTCGGGGCGGGGATTGAGGAAACCCGGGGTGGCACGCCCGACGGCGGTGGCCGCGCGGGAGGGTGGTTTGTTCGACGGTTCGCCTCGGGGGTCCTCGCTCTTTCGGCGCTCGGTTGGACGGGGCTGGTTCGGCCGGGGTCGGCCGCCGACGCTCCCAGCGCCGCCGTCCCGAGTGGAGCGAACCGCGAACCGCGGGAGCGGTTGGAGCAGCACTGGGAAGGGCGGCCCGAGTGGCGGCAGTTGGGGGAGGCCTTCCGCGCCGAGGACGAGGCGAAAATCCTCGATCTCTGCCGGAACTCGCCCGGGCTCGCGCGCGGCTTCCGGCTGAACTTCGACACGCCGCTGACCTGGGCCGCACAGCGGGGGGCGACCAACCTGCTCTCCTACCTGATCTCCCTCGGCGCGCTCGCCGATGAACGTGAGGATTCCTTCCCGCCGGGAGG